>JANMYC010000760.1:0-11382 GCA_031381715.1 Saprospiraceae bacterium | reverse complement strand
CGCTCTTCGTCCAAACCCTCCGGCGTATCTTTTGACATAAAAGAGGGAAATAAATCCTCTTCAAGACTGCCTACTATCACTGATTTAAACTCCAAACCCTTAGCTGAGTGTACCGACATCAGCGTAACCACGTCCGCATTTGGGTCGCTATTATCAGCATCTGTGACTAAGGCAATATTCTGCAAATATGTAGAAAGTGATTTATCTGGCGTGACTATTTCGTCCGTAATTTCGTCGTTTTCATTGAATTCACTAATCGCATCCAAAAGCGCATTCATATTATCCAATCGCCCAATACCTTCAAGTGAAGTATCCTGTTTGAGCATATCCATTATGCCCGATTGCTTGACGATATAAGTGGCTATTTCGTACGCATTTGCCTTTTTTTCCCTTGAAATAAACGCATTAATGAGTGCCGTGAAATTATTCAGCGCGTTTCGTTCGCGTGGTGTGCCATCGTACTGAGGGAGTGCCGCCCAAAGCGTTATATTTTTTTCAGAAGCCAATTGGCTAATTTTATCCACCGTAGCATCGCCAATACCGCGTCTTGGCAGATTGATTATGCGGCGCAAAGCTTCATCATCGTTCTGATTCACTATCAAACGCAAGTAGGCAATCACATCTTTCACCTCTTTTCGTTGGTAAAATGACATGCCTCCATATACCCGATAATTCAAATTTAAACGCCTTAAAGCCTCCTCAAACGGGCGAGATTGAGAATTCGTTCGGTATAAAATCGCAAAATCTCTATTGCTCAAATGGTAGCGATTTTTTTGTTCCAAAATCAAATCCGCCACCCGTTTTGCCTCCTCTTGATCGCTTTGTGTTTTAACAACTTTTATGCGTTGTTCTGCCACTTTATCCGTCCAAATCGTCTTGCGAATTTGCTTTTTATTGTACGTAATCACTTCATTGGCAGCCTCTACAATATGGTGCGTCGAGCGATAATTTTGTTCAAGTTTGAAAGTTTGTAGATTATTAAAATCCTTTTCAAAATCTAAAATATTATCAATAGTTGCCCCTCTAAAAGCATAAATTGACTGCGCATCGTCGCCCACCACACAGACATTTTGCCCACTTCCGGGATATACAACCAGCTTTTTAACAATTGAATATTGTAAAAAATTGGTATCTTGAAACTCATCAACCAACAAATACTTAAAACGCGCCCTCAATTTATCCGCTACTTCTGGGTGCTGATGCAAAAGCACATACATTTGATACAATAAATCATCGAAATCCATTGCCCCCGCCCTTTTGCAACGCATCGCATATTCAGCGTAAATGCGGTAAATATACGGTCGCTTCGTAGAACGGTCTTGTGCCATTAATTCCACATTTTGCTCATACGCTTTCGGTGAAATCAAATTGGATTTGGCGGATGAAATGCGCGTCAAAATGGCGTTTTCGTTATAAATATCCTTCGTCAAATTCAAATCTTTGATAATGGAGCGCAAAAGGCTTTTTGAATCATCCGAATCATAAATCGTGAAATTAGATGGGTAGCCAATTCGTTCAGCCTCCCCCCTCAGTATCCGAGCAAAAATGGAGTGAAAAGTGCCCGCCCACACCCGCTGAGCCTTCGTGCCTACTACTTTTTCAATCCGGTCTTTCATCTCCCGCGCCGCCTTATTCGTGAACGTGAGCGCCAATATTTCCCACGGAGCTACCCCTTTTTCTATCAAGTGCGAAATACGGTACGTCAATACCCGCGTCTTACCTGAACCGGGTCCCGCCACTACCAACACAGGCCCCTCAGTATTTGTCACCGCAGCCCGTTGTACATCATTCAATTCGTCAAGATAAGAAGCCATTTTATTACTATTTTTAACCACAAAGTTAAATCATTATTTTCAAAAAAATGTTTTAAATTAAAAACATTTTGTATTTTAAAACTCACCACACATAAGTCCCCACCGCACCCGCTGCAAGCTGAGTCGTTACCATTTTACCGCCAATTTTTATATTAAAATTTTGAGCATTCGCACTATCATTCAAGACAATCACTACTTTTTGACCTTCTGGCGTTAAAAATGCCACGTTTGGTAAGCCTTTCACCATATTCGATTCAATCCGAACAGAATTAGGTCGTACAAATTTTGAAGCGTGAGCAATGATATAATAAGCAGGATTGCGCTTAATTTCACTGCCAATAGTGACCGCACCGAGGCACTCCATACAGCCCCCCTCAGTATGCGGGCCAAAATTATCATCAGTAGCCAAATTCCATTGCAACACATTTTTACTCCAATTCCGAGACGCCCCGATAACTAAATTTTTCACTGCCCAAGCCACATCACCACCAAATTGCCCCCTTGCTGAAGTCCATTGTTCCGTGAGATATACGTTCTTATCGGGGTGCGCATCATGCACTTTTCCCATTGCCTCTATATCCCCTAAATACATATGAAAAGCCGAACCATCAATGTACTTTTTCGCCTCTAAATCGTTCAAAATACTGAGGGGGTACTCCGGATGATCGCAATTATGGTCAAAAAGTATAATTTTAGTGTCAATTCCCTCTTTTTTAAATAAAGGTCCCAAATGATATTTTATAAAATCTTTTTGTTCATCAGCAGTCATCAACAGACTGGGTTCATTTTTAGGGTTTTCAGGTTCGTTTTGTATAGTAATCGCATCTATTTCAATACCTTCTTGCTTCATTGCTTGAATATATTTCACGAAATACCGCGCGTAACTCGCATAATATTGAGGCAATAATTTGCCACCAATAAAACTATTATTCGACTTCATCCAAGTGGGCGGCGACCACGGGCTTCCCAATATTTTAATCTTCGGATTCAGCTTCAATATTTGTTTTAAAACGGGTATTAAATCCTTTTTTTCTTCATTTATGCTAAAATATTGCATAGCCGTATCCGTCTGACCTTGAGGCATATCATCGTAAGTAAAAGATTTAGCGCTCATGTCCGATGCCCCAATGCTCAACCTCAAATAGCTGATACCGATACCCTTATTTTCAATTGAAAAAAGTTCTTTTAAAAGCGAATCTCGTTGAATAGCAGTCAATTTTTGATTGATGACAAAGGCACTACCGCCCGTCAAAGTAGCCCCAAAACCATCCATTTTTTGATATTTTTTACTAAAATCAATATCAATACTGGCGTTATTATTAAAACTACTATCTTTTATCAATAAATCCGTTTGTTGCGTGAAAGATGCGCTACGGTCAGGATTCGTGAGCCAAAAGTCCACGCTTGTTTTTTCATCTGCCAATATGTTTTTTATATTAGATTTCATACATTGGCAGCTCGTAATCAACACAAGCCCAGCTATTATTGAAAATAAACGGTTAGTCATTATTGCTTTTTTAAAATTTAGAAAAGAGTGTTATTTGAAACTACGAAACTAAAAATAAAAATTCTATATAAAATTTTGAAACCATACGTAAAAGTTATTAAGCCACGAATTTATCGGATTACACGAATTACACTAATTTAAGTGTTGACAAATTTTATCTAATTTCACGAATAAATTGCCCTTAAGGGCAATTTTAGTGTCATTCGCTTTAATTCTGTCAACACTTAAATTAGTGGAATTCGTGTAATTCGATAAATTCGTGGTTTAAAATACCTAATAAAGTTTTTATGTATGGTTTCAAATATAAAATATAATTTTGATATTTATGAAAAAACAATGGTTGGCACAACTCAATATTTCTCGAATGCTTGTCGATGACATCAGCGACCCAGTCATGGCTGATTTCGTTGCTCAACTCGATGAAGTGAACGCACTTGCCGAAGCCAGTGTAGGCTTCATTTGGCGGCTGAAAGGCGATGATAATAATGCCACTAATTTTCGACCTTTTGATGACGACCGCATCATCGTCAACTTATCAGTGTGGGAAAGTATAGAAGCACTTGAAAATTTTGCTTTTAACGGTAGGCATGTAGAAGTCATGCGCAATCGCCGCAATTGGTTCGAAAAACCGACCGACCCCATGGTGGTTTTGTGGCATATCCCAGAAGGGCATACCCCCTCAGTACAGGAGGCCAAAGAACGACTTGAGCAACTTCGGAGCGAGGGTGCATCCGATGATGTTTTTGATTTTAAGTATTTGAAATTGAGAAAATGAGAAACAACTTGGTTCAAGTTTGAAACTTGAACTAAGTCACATAGCTTAAAAATTCGCCCTCACCGAAGCCCTGCCCACATGCACCGTCCTAACGACACCTGTTTTACGACCTTCATAACTGATATTCAAAAAGATATTTTTTGATAAAACTTTATCTAAAGTCAAATTCCATAAATAGTTTTTACCATTTTGCAATCCTTCAAGCAAGGCAAATTCTATGGGCGTATTCCGTTCGCCGGTAAAAGAGACTTGAACGATGCTAAATTTAGTTCTAAATTGGGCATTGGTGGATTGATTCCAAGTGGCTTCGGCTGAAATATCTTGATTTTCAATGGTTTCCCCATTTTCTTTTAAAATATTAATGCCTTTTTTATATTTAAAAGCCGTCACCAATCTGAAATTCGAGCCCATCATCCAAGTCAATTCAGGTTCAATTTTAGTGAGTGATAGGTTGTAATTTCTGTTTTTAAAACCCTCCGAATTATTCCCTTGATGCCCCGTTGCCACATAATTTTGAATGGAAAGTAAACGCCCAATATTGATGCGATTTCTGAAAAACACCTCATCACGGTCACGCTCCTCATATCCCGTTACCAGCACTACCCGCCCCCGATTATCCAATTGCCCCAGTTCAAAATCCCAAATGGGGCTTGACCGATTAAAAAATAATGAATTGCGCATGGATGTATTCAAAGCCACCAAAGAGCTATCCGCTATTTTCAATTCAAGCGGATTCCATTGCGATACTGTCATGCCTTGGCTTGATGAAGCCGAAGGCATCAAGGGATCGCCATTTTTCACCCGCCGATTGATTTGCACCGCAGAATTGGTTGAAAAACGTTTTAAAAACAAGAAAATACCCTTTTTATCACTCCAAACATTGCGCGGCTCTAACCTTAAACTTTGCGAAAAATTGACATTATTGGTGCGGATAAATTGATTTGTCAACAACGTCACCCGCACATAATCCGCTTGGTCTTGAAAAGGTGCAATCTCAAATTCATCCAATTGCGGAATCGTGTCCGTGTTCCGATTACGCCAAATATATTGTCCCTCCCCCTTATTCACTTTCACGTATTGATATTCCAATTTCTGCTCTTGACCCGACCCGATTTCGTACAATGTATTGCCATAAATCGCATTTTTAAAAGCATTAAAATTGTACTCCAATCGCCCTAAATACGTTTGCTGCGATTTTAAAGTCGTTTTAGCGGTATCATTCACTTTCAAATCCCGATAAGCCATATTCCATGAGAGTTGAGAATGTTCATTTTTATTAAAACTACCATTCACATTCAATTCATTCACTTTCGATATTTGAAAAAAACTATTTGTAATCGGTTGATAATCTAAGCGTTGTGAATAATTGACACCGAAACTGTTACCTCCCTTGATGCCTTCGGCTTCATCACGCTGAGGCGTGACAGTATTTTTTTCAAAATAAGCTTTTAATAAATCATAGTAAAAACTGGCTCTCGTCAAAGTATCCTTCAAAGCATCCGAGCGTTCGTTTTTTTCTCTTTCCCCATAAATGCCTATTTTAATATTCTTTTTCAACGTTTTACTAATATCCAATTTCGGGCGTGAAAAGTGCGTTTTTTCAGCGTTATTATTACTTATTAAAACCTTATTATCGGTCTTTAAATCATTAAAATCTGCCATAATTCGCCAATCATTTTTATCAAAATTAAAACGCCCCGCGTGGCGTTGACCACTGTACAAGGCTTGACGATTGTATTGGCTATAATCATAACTCATTGAAAACCAATTTTTTCTAATCATCTGAACGTTGCCAATCCAAAATATTTCACTGGCAGCCACTTGGTTCTGATTCAAATTGCCAATTGTATTATTGGTGCCAATGCTCGCCGCGCCAATATTCCAATCGCGCGTAAATTCAGCCGCTCGATAAGGATTCAAGGGTTTAAAATTCTTCTGCGTCAACTCTGTTTTAATAGATGTCTCCACCACCCACCCTTTTTTATCCCCCCATTCAAAACGTTTCGTCAGCCCCGAAAAAAGAGCTAAGCCCGCGTTTATGGAATCGCCAATCGTAGAAAAACGGTTCAAATCCCTTCTACTCAAGGCTATTTCAGTGAAAAATTGAGCCGTGGGAGAAAGCTGATAATTCATGCCCAATGACATCATTTGTTGCTGATTCGGCGGTGTGAGCTTTTTAATCGGCTCAAAATTTCCCCTTAAAATGCCGTTTTCAGGCGCAATCCATTGATACACCCGCCCATTCACCGCCGTTGGCACTTGAATATAATTGCCTTTTCCTTCACCAACGGGCGTAAAAGTAGCGGTATATTTCGCCGATTCGGGAATCTCGGAATAAACAAGAACTTGGGAATATGCAATCTGATTCACAACCGTATCCACCAACCGATATTGCACCCTGTCGCTCCTAAAACCATCCTCCGTGGCTTTTATACTGAGGGGGGGATTAACGTCAAAATCATTTCCAGAACGGCGCAACACGGCTCTATCTACGGAATCCAAAGCCTGCGTACCCGTCGAATTTTTGGAATCCTGCTCGGAATACGCACTAAAATTCAATCGCAATTTATTGATTTTCAACTCATTGTAAAAAGAAGCCGTTGAGCGCAAATAACTCTGGTCAGCATATTCAAATTCGACAACTATGCGCGAATCCTTTGTCACCAAACGTTTGGGGGTGAAGACAATATCCCCCCGATTATAGTCCATTATGTAATCATTTTCATCGCCCCGCAACAGCAATTTACCATCAAAAAACACCTTTTCAGTACCTGATAAAATGACAAAAAAAGTTGCCCCCTCAGTACCAAACAGTTTATAAGGTCCTTGATTGCCTTCTTGAGTGGGCAAGATATTGCGAGCAAATTTTCCACGGGCAATGCCTAAATTCACCTTTGTAAAACTTTGCACCGTTCGGGTCGTGGTCAGTGTTTTTTTTAATAAAAAAGGGGCATTATTGGTAAAAGATAAGCCTTGTAATTTTTTAGAATAATTTAAAAAATAAGTATTCATAGGGCGATTCAGTTCATAATCACCCGCGACTAAGGTGTTCGCTCCTTTTTTAAGTTGGATAAATATTTTATCTATTTCACGCAACGATTGCGTATTGCCTTCCGCTTGAATTGGTAAATTGTTATCGGTCATAGACGCTAAAATCTCCAAATCTCCCAGTTTACCCGCCAAATTGAGGTTAAAATTCTGATTAACGACGAGATTTTGAGCATTGCCAATCGATAAGCCTTGTGTATAATTGCCATTGTACTCCAATCCTTTTTCAAAGATGGGTTCATTGCGCCCCCCCTCAGTACTGTACTCAAATTCGACAGGAATAGTAGGGGCTAAAGGGTCTAATTGAGTGGAATCAATCCGCAGAAATTTCTTTTTTAAATTAAAAGGAAAGACCCGATAACTGATGAAAATTGAATCCTGTGGGTAAGCGCTTGAATTTTTTAAAAAAATAACATTATTCTTTATTTCAATATTTTGAGTATCTTTAAAAGGTGTATTTTCACTATATTCTATTTTAAAAGAATTGGGAACGATTGAAAACGAATCTCGTACGAGGGTATCACCACTTATTTTTACCTTTATGATTCGTTGATTACTGAGGGGGTACATTTCAGAAGGTTGTTGAGCATAGGCTACCATCGGCAAAAATAAAATAAACATAAAAAGCCCTTTTTTAAAATGCTCCGCGCTTTTAAAAAATAGCTTAAATGGGTATTTTACTTTTTGTAGAATAAAAAACATAGTCTTTTAACGTATTTTTTTATAAAATATCGTCATTTTGAAATAATAAATATCTGCTTTCGGAACTGGAGTTCCGCCTTACGGTGCGTGAAATTATAGAAAAAATATTTATTAATCCATTAACACAATTTTAGCCCACACTTATAACGTTTATTGAGCAATAACGCTCAAAATGCGTTTTGTCACAGAACGAACACATGATAAGCAGTTGGGCTAAAATAACCGATAATTTCTTTTTAAAGTCGGCCCTCAAAATTGTAGAAAATGCTCCGCTTTGCTCCGTATTTTCTACAATTTTAAGCCCGACAGAAATTGTCGACCTGCCTGCCGGCAGGCAGGTTATTTTTTAACGCCTACTTACAAGCAAATGCCACTAACGGATTATCTAATAGAAACAGAACATGCCCGACTCGGAATTTGGCATATCAATGAAAAAGAAGAGTATTTTATCCGTAAAATGCCTTTGAATGACTCAGACTTGGCTGAATTAGAGACCCTGAAAGGTCGCCGCCGCGTGGAGTGGCTATCTGGAAGATACCTCGTGCATGTGATGACTGGTTGGGCACATGAGTACAAAAAAGATGGGTTTGGAAAGCCTTTTTTAAAGGATTCGGCGTATCATATATCCATTTCTCACTCAAAAAGTTTTGCCGCCGCCATTATCGCTCCAAAGCTTGTAGGCATTGATATTCAATACTTAAGCCCTAAACTTGAAGCCGTTGCTTCTCGAGTGATGAACGAAAATAAGTTTAAAAGCCTCAGCGAAGAGAAACGTCTGGAGCATTTACACGTATATTGGGGAGCGAAAGAGGCACTTTTTAAGGCTTATGGTAAAAAAGAGTTGGATTATAAGAAAAATATCATCATTGAGCCTTTTCATTATCAAGATACTGAGGGGTGCTCGCAAGGCACAGTGGTGAAAGATGAATACAGCAAACGCTTCGATATTTTTTATAAAAAAATTGAAAATTATATATTGGTCTATGCAATCGAAAAAGATGAAATTAGTTAAAAAACAAGGGTTATTAAGCATTACTTGCATGGTATTGATGCTTATTTTTACAGATTGTAAGCGCAAAGGAGAACCTCTTTTAAAAGAACAACCAAGCGGAGTTCCTGCTGATTTTGCCCAATTTTATGAAAAATTCCATACGGATAGTGTTTATCAAATGAGTCATATCCAATTTCCACTTGATGGCTACCCTACGAATGCCGATAGTGTAGCTATTGCTGATAAAAATTTCCATTGGACAGCTGATACTTGGGTGATTCACAACATGAAAGCATTTAATGATAGCCTTTTTACGCGTACTATCGACGCTCCTTTACCGGGGATTGTCAATGAGACTGTTTATCAAAAAAATACACCTTTTGGTATGGTTCGTCGCTTTTTTAAGCGGGGTGATGAGTGGTATCTTATTTTTTACTCTGGTATGAATTCGATGAAAGAGAATTGATTTGTTGTATTGTTGTATTGTTTTTAAACTAAAAATCAACATTTAATTGGCAAAACAATACAACAATACAACAATACAACAATACAACAATACAACAATACAACAATACAACAATTTAAAAATCACCCCTCATCCCCTTTTTGATAGTCGAGGTATTGAAAAATGAGGTTCATCATTTCATCTTTTGTGCCCCAGCCATATTCTATATTTTTGGTCGGACGATTGGGATTGCGGCTATTTTCCTTTGTATTATCATATTCAGCTTCGGAATAGATGACTGAACCCTTTGGAATCCTTATCATTTTCTCAAATTGATAGGTCATTTGCCAATTAAAATCCCAATTAGGGATGCTTATAAGATTAATCAAATCCCCGTCAGGTGTAATGGCATACGCTTTAAAATTTTTACCCAATAAATGCATGTGTGGCGTCACGCTGATGAGCGAAATATCAACTGGAATAATCGGACTGCGCTGATAAAACTTAATAACAGTATCTTTTTCTATGTAAAAAGGCTGATTAACGACTGAATTTTCTTCTAAAATAAAGGTTTTTACCAATCTTTTAGGCGGCGTTTTGGATAAATAGAGCAGTATTTTAGAGTTTTCTGAAACCTCTTTTGGCGATGGCGAATAGTGCATATTTAAAATAATATCGGCATTTTTAGGCAAACGCTTGGCTACGCCTTTAGGATACAGAATTGCCGTATTGCCTGGAATCCAACCATGTAGGAAATTATCACTCATGTTCACACCTTGTTTTTGAAACTCTGAAGTTGCCCCCACTTCAATACCATCATCAGCACGCAATTTATTGGTGGTATCTATCATAAAACGACAGTGGTGAGCGAGTGTTTTGTTCTGAGGTAAGAAATCAATACCCTCTATGTACAAATCTTCTTTTGTATTAGTAGGCACCACAAAAACCCTAAATTGCTCTTTATTATTCCCGGGAATGGTAAAAGGTTTTTGAAGCGTTAAAACCAAGTCAGGCTCACGGTATGTGGTTGATGCTGTGTCTTCTACTATCTTTTTCTCTTTTCCTTTTTTCTTCCCGCCCGCAATCCAATCATCAATTATAGCCAACTCTTCTTTGGAAAGTGTTTTTACATTTTTATACTTTGCAAATGTAGGGTCGGATGGATTGGGTGGCATGTAGCGTTCGTGCGTGACACGGCTTATCAATAACGCCCTTTTATTGACATCTTCAAAAGAATTGAGTGAAAAAGGTGCGACTTGTCCTGCTCTGTGGCACGTAACGCAATTTTTATATATTATGGGCTGAATATCATCAAAATAAGTGGCTTTTTGTGCATTTAAGCACCCAAAAGAGATTAATAGTAAAGTGAATATTAATTTATTTTTCAATAATACATCCAATAGCATCTGTCTGTTTTATTTTAATAGGTTCATTTTTTAATACTGAATCTAAGGCATCTTTAAGGTAGTTTTCTGAGGCTTCAGGGCGGTATTTACCCAATGCATAAAACCAATTATCAATAGCACCTCTGTATTTTAAGACGCCATCTTTATTAAAAAGAAACGCCTCAGGTGTGATTTTAGCATTTATTTCATTAATTAAACCATTTTTCTTATCTCTTAAAACGGTAATGGGGTATTTGGTATTGGTCAATAATGGGTATTCATTTAAATAACTTTTAATTGCTTCTGCTTTATCCCATTTTGTAAAAACTACTATAAATTTCACTTTGGGGGATTGCTCTTGCATACCCCTCAGTATAGGAGCATATTTTTGAGAAATGGGGCATTCGGCCGAAAGGAAAATAAGAACAAATGGTTTATCTCTGTTTTCTGATCGAATATTTTGAAGGACACTGGTTTTATTTCCGTTTAAATCTGTCAAGTATTTTGCATTCATAAAATGCTGCACATCTTTTTGCACCGCACAAGATGAAAAGGCAATTAGTAGCCCAAGCAGCAATTTTAATTTTATAAAATATCTTTTAATCATTTTTTTAATTAAAAATACACGCAAAGTTAAACATTTAATGCATTTCAAGTTACCCCTCAGTATTGGGTATTTTTTACATATTCAGGCTAATAATGGGTTAAAATGCCG
>JANMYC010000943.1:0-1761 GCA_031381715.1 Saprospiraceae bacterium | reverse complement strand
TCCAAGTGTACAATACTGAGGGGGTGATTAAAAACAGTACAATAAACCCCAAAGTCGCCAAACCCGCTTGCCAATATCGCCGCCAAAATAAATAAGGCAACATCACTAAAGGCATTAATTTGATAGTAATTACGGTTGCCAAAAGCGCGCCGGCCCAAGCCCATTGCCTTTTTATGGAAAATCGCAAGGATTATAATGAGCCTTACAACATTATAATAGTCGCTTGACTCAAATCAAATTTTTATAAAATAAAACGGGTGTAAAATAAAAGCGTCCCGAATACCCACCAACGGTATTCTTTCCTTGTGAGGCTTTTTTTAATATCTAAAAAAACGATGATTAAATCAAAAATTCGGAAAAGGATGACCATATTAATCATTAGCCACAAGGCATCTGCTACTTTTAATGGCAACCATGAAAAAGGCATTAAAATGAAAGCGAAAAAAGGGGAGTAACTGTATTCGCACCATTCATCGCTACTCGGATTGACGAGGTAAGGCACGTGATAAATCATTTTACCAGCACTCAATGCCTTTGATGCACCCCAATAAACGGCAAAATCACCCGCACCCAATACAAGCACCCGAATGAAGTAAACCAATACCAATACCACTAAAAGCCAACGGACTTTTGAAAATTTATGGAGTATTTTTGAAAATGATGCAGCCATTAATAGATATTTGCAGGAAATAGCTGCAAAAGTATAATTTTTTCTCGACTACTCATGGTTTACACGAATTACTCTAATTTTACATTCAAAAATGACAGTTGCTGGTTTTACATTTATTCGGAATGCCATAAAATTTGATTATCCCGTGGTGGAAGCCATCAAATCCATATTGCCTTTGTGCGATTATGTGGTGGTGGCTGTCGGTCATTCCGAAGATGATACCTTGAATCTGGTTAAAAACATCGACCCCCTTAAAATCCGCATTATCGAAACCGTTTGGGATGATAGCTTGCGAGAGGGTGGGGAAGTGCTGGCTATAGAAACTAACAAGGCTTTTGATGCCATTTCTCAAGATGCTGATTGGTGTTTTTATATTCAAGGCGATGAGGTTTTGCATGAAATGTATTATCCAGAGATAAAAAATGCCTTTGAAAAATGGAAAAATGACCCTTATACTGAGGGGTTACTTTTTAAATACCGACATTTTTATGGCTCTTATGATTATATCGGAACGGCGCGAGGATGGTATCGGCACGAAATTCGTATTATAAAAAATGATAAAGCTATTCGCTCTTACCGAGATGCGCAAGGTTTTAGAAAAAACAATAAAAAATTGAAAGTACGTCTTTTAAATGCCTTTATGCACCACTACGGATGGGTACGTCCGCCAGCCAAACAGCAGATTAAACAATTGAATTTCAATCGTTTATGGCATACTGATGCTGAAATTCGAGATAAAATACATGAAGTAGATGAATTTGATTACAGCAATACGGATGCCGTGGATTTGTTCGACGGCACACATCCTGCAGTCATGCAAGAGCGTATAAATCAATTAAATTGGACATTTTCTTTTGACCCGACACAGCGTCCCTTGCCTTTTAAAGAGAAAATATCGCGTTTCATAGAAAAATGGACTGGGCGACGAATCGGTGAGTATAAAAATTACGTTAATATTGGAGATGCTTAGTAGAATTGTGAATTGTTTATTTTTTGATATTTCCATTTGAGTTAAATATCTTACAAATTTCAAGTTCGCCCCCATACCCCCAAAGGGGGATTAAATACTAAAATGGGCAAAATTATCACCT
>JANMYC010000660.1:0-2478 GCA_031381715.1 Saprospiraceae bacterium | reverse complement strand
AAGACAAGAAAGTTTCATTGGAACGTATCGGGTCCAAGTTTCATGGAGCTCCACAAACTATTTCAAGCCCAATATACGGAGCTGGAAGCGACTATTGATGAAGTGGCTGAACGCATCAATAAACTGGGCGGAAAAACCATTGGAACGATGAAAGAATTTATTGAAAACACCAGGCTCAAAGAATCGCCAGATAAATACCCAAAACAGAAGGAAATGATAACTGAGTTGCTGGGCGACCATGAATCTATAATTGTGCATCTCAGGAAAGATATTGAAATGTGTACAGAGAAGAACAAAGATGCCGGTACAACGGATTTCCTCACAGGTATTATGGAACAACACGAAACCACTTCTTGGATACTCAGGAGATACCTTGATTAAATTTTATTTTTAAAAAAAGAGCTACTGGTAACTTCGGAGAAGTCGGATTAATTTAAATTGAATTGATTTACAGCGTTTTGAATATCGTCTTTGGTCAAAACATGATTGTCGATAAGGGTTTGAATTTGCTGGAAATGGACTAATTTTTCAATACCTTTTAACAAGAAATGGATAGAAACAATGCCTTTTCCGCCGCCAATTTGAGAAATTAAGTGATAAATTTCGTGATTTTGAATGTTTTTATCCAGTTCTTTGAAATATCCGACCAAGAAAAAAGTAAGAGCGAGGAGGTTTTTAATACTTTCAAAGTCCCTCACCTGAAAAGTCTCCCAACCTAAATTGGATTTCAAGAAACGGAATACGACCTCAATTTTGAACCTTAAAAGATAAGCTTGATAGACCTGTCGGGCGTCATTGGGGCACTCCATGAGGCGATTGGTAATCAACATCATGGGTTGTGTAAAGATGGGTTTGCCTTTTTCATCTTTTAAAGTAATGCGAATGACTGAGTAAGTCCGATTATTGAGTACCAGTTTTTCACTTTCGATGACACAGGCGACATTTACATAAGTTTTATTTTTAATACTGATGCGCTTTATGTCATAGCTATATGTGTTGTCAAAGGTTTTATCTATGAGCTTTTCATAAGCCAGTTTTTTAGACAATTTACCTTGTGGGGTATAAACAGGGCGTGTTTGATTCGATAATCGGGACAATTTTAAGCGCGTAATGAATTCATCACCTAAGTCTGTTACATACTCAAAATACTCTTCGCCATCAAATTCACGGTCTTGGACATGGGTTATTTTTGTCCTCAGATTACCCCGTTTAATCGTATTATGGCTATTGAGTACCGTCTGAAAATAAACTGTTGAATTGTTCAAATACGCTTTTTGCTCTATTTTGTCCGCTAAATCAGCGTCTTTTGATGGATTTTGACGAATTTCCTTGATGGTTTCTTTGGTCACGTAATCGGGTAGTCCTGTGCTGTAGGTCGTGTGCTCTAATAAGGTTATCTCTTTTCCGTTTATATCGACACCTACGCTGTTCATGGTTTTATAGCCCGATATGACTTGCTTTTGCAGCGACATGACTTTACCCAAATATTCCATATCTTGCGCAAAAGGTTTGCGAATGTCACTGCCATCATGTAAGGCGTACACCCGTTCCACGTCACCCAAGCGCTCTTGCGCTTGGCTACGTATCACTTCAAGGATGCTTTCTGATGTCAAAGTATTTACTTGACTGCCATTGAGCAATCCCTTGAATACATCATATTGTGCTTTATTTTCTGACATTTTATATATCCGTAAATGACCTTTTGTTATTATTGATGTGGCCAATTCTTCGATGTTTTTTTTACCCGAACATCGTTAAAATATAAAAACAACGAACTTACATATTCTTTTATCATGATTCTTTCTTACAAAATTACTTTTTTTTTACTTCTCCGAAGTTACCAGTAATTAATAAAATCATAAAGCCCATAAACTCCAACAATCAACAATATTAGGTCTTCATACACATCAAAAATGAAAGCTTTTATCCCAGTAAGACCCCAAAAAACAAGCATTATATTTAAAATGTCATTCCTTTTTTTAAATCTACAATAAGTTATCAATGCGATAGCTGAAATTGGGCATGGAGAAATGTAAAATATCTGTTTTGGATATTTATGATAAAGAAAATAACTAATTATTGGATAAAACAAAACCAATAAATACAATAAATACTGAATACGAGTTGGATATTGCAGTGGTGATTTTGAATGATATAAACTTAATAAAAACAAAAGCCCAATTATGATAAAGTATGGACCAAAAATCATTGCAGTAAATGATTTATCAATAATTAAGAAAAAATAAGTACCTACAAAAATAAAAACTGTACTAAAAAGACTTTTTATTAAGTTTTCTATAAAACGATTTTGTCTAACAAATGAAAATAGTAATATTCCGATGATAAAAAATGAAAATACGCTTTGAATATAAATAGTTCCAGTATTGTATTTTTCAATATCATTCCAAAAATCATCAGCTGTTTTCATCGAAATTGTTTTTTATCAATATTCATTTTATTTAGTTTCATTTTATTTCT
>JANMYC010000649.1:0-3734 GCA_031381715.1 Saprospiraceae bacterium | reverse complement strand
GTACAATTGAATACCGAATTGAGGGCTTTTTTTTGATTCAAAACTGGGTGCCACAAAAGCACTTCCTGCAACTGCCAAACTGGCATTTTTAATAAAATTACGTCTGTCCATTTTTCTTGTTTTTAATTGAAATAAAATTAGCTAAAAAAATGAAGTTGGGTAGTGGTTTTGATTTATTTATTTAAAAAATACTATTTTTAAGCTCATTTTTGAATTGATACATTTTATGGAAAAAAATAAGATAACCGTTGAAATTTGCGCTCATTCTATTACTTCAGCTTTGGTTGCGCAAGAAGGCGGGGCGAATAGGATTGAATTATGTGCGGTGATTGAAGTGGGCGGTGTGACGCCAAGCCCGGCTACTTTGACGGAGGTGAAAAAGAGGTTAAATATCCCCGTTTGTGTGTTGATACGTCCACGAGCGGGTGATTTTTTATATTCGGATATTGAATATGAGATGATTAAAAAGGACATTCTTTTCTGTAAAGAGTTGGGTTTAGATGGGGTAGTGGTCGGTATTTTAAAAGAAAATAAGGAGTTGGATGTCGATAAAATGCGTGAAATGCTCCAATTAGCGCGCCCAATGCAAGTAGCTTGTCACCGCGCTTTTGACCAAACGCCAGATGGATTGGTTGCTATGGAGCAATTAATAGATTTGGGTTACGATAGGATTTTGACTTGTGGTCAAGCTGAAAGTGTCGTAGCGGGAAAAGATAAACTCAAGCAACTGGTTGAAAAAGCCAACGGACGCATTGCTATCATGCCGGGTAACGGTGTCACCACTGAAAACATAAGTGATATATTGAATCACACCCAAGCAAAAGACATTCATTTGACAGCTAAACAATTGATAATCAGCCAAATGCGCAATGAAAAAGATGCATTGTTTGGTATCAAAGACGCTATCAATAATAATTACTACGAAACAAGTTTGGAGATTGTGAAGCAAGCCGTGGCTTTGGTGAATGGCTAAAAGTAAACAGTTCCATCCTGATATTCAGAACGGAACTGTTATTTTAAAACCATATTTGCATTCGCTTGCGCTCCGTTTTCCCATTCTCGGAACTGATTACACTGAAACCGACTGATTTTACACTGATTTATACATAATTTTTTAAAAATCAGTGTAAATCAGTCAATATCTGTAAAATCAGTTCCGAGAATCGGAAAACGGAGCGCAAGCAACTGCGTGTAGCTAAGCAATTACTTAAAATTTAATAAAATCCTCTATTTGGGTGTCAATGGCTTTTAGAGCGGCTTCGTCAGTTATATTTTTATCGGTATCAATTATTTTATTGAATGCTGAAATGGGCAATAAATTGGGTAAAACACTCACCCCCATGAACATCATCACCGACGTAAAATGCTCCAAACCTCGGATATTACCCGCCCTTCCAGTTGCCACACCCACTAATCCCGCTTTTTTTCCTTTGAAAATTGCCATTTTTGAACGAATAGAAGCTGCATCGATGAAAAGTTTCAAAATGCCCGGGTAGCTGCCGTTGTATTCGGGAATGACGAAGAGAAATTTTTCGGTGGGAATCAATAACTCCTCTTCTAATTTCTGGAACTCAGGCGAAATTGTATCTTTTTTGTACATGGTAGACCCATACAAATCGTTGGGTAAATCTTCAAGACTGAAAAGATTGACAAATTGGTCAGTTTTCTCTTGAATACGCTTTTGATAATGCTTGGATAGCCAATAAGTCAAATTGTCCTTTCTATCTGTTCCCGAAATGATGGTTATCATATTTTAATCAGTTATGTTAGTTGATTCATCGCTTTTAACATCTTTAACGTCTAAATGTTCCAAATTTTTGAAAATGCTGAATATTGTTTTACCGTAATTTCTGGAATCAAAAAAATGGTCGTGATTTCTGAAATTGTGATTCGGATTGTGTTCCAGAACAAACCAGCCATCCCCCCTCAGTAAATTCTTTTCAAATATCTTATCTGGGATGCTATCCAAAGCAGGTAAGCTGTAAGGAGGTCCGGCAAAAATATAATCGTATTTTTCCCAAGCGCGCTCCACAAATTTGAAAACATCACTCGGAATAATGCGGATATTGTCCTTTATTTTAAGTGTTTCCGCCGTTTTTCTAACAAAATCTATCGCGGGCCCGTGTTTGTCCACGTAGGTTACATCAGTGCTACCTCGTGAAATAAACTCATAACTGTGGTTGCCTGTGCCGCCGAATAAGTCCAAAACTTTTAATTCTTCAAAGTCGAAATTATTGTTGAGTATGTTAAAAAGCCCTTCTTTTGCAAAATCAGTGGTCGGGCGAGTGGGCCATTTGTCGGCAGGAGGACTAAATCGTCTTCCTTTAAATTTTCCTGAAATAATTCTCATCTTATTGGTGCTTGGTTTTTAGTGCTTGGTGCTTAGTACAAGAGTGAGCCAAGCACCAAGCACTAAAAACCAAGCACCATTTACCATTAAAGTAATTTTATCGAAAATAAATCGAAATAAAAATGCTGTGGAATACCCGTAAATTGTTGTCCGAACTTCAAATAAAGCGGTGCTTGTACAAAATTAACGTGGCGGATATAGCGATAAATGTATTTAAAAATGTCAGAATCTTGCGTCAAAAAGCCGCTTATACTGAGGGGTATTGTTTCTGGATTCAGTTTGAATTGTTCATACACGAGCATCAGATAATACACCAAATCTTGGGTAAATTGGAATGAATACGAGTTGGCAAAAACCAAATCTTTTCCATCAAAAAAGAAAATCTGAACTTGTCCATCGCGAATGTTTGCAAATACTTGGTGCCCATGACGCAACTCAGCCACTTTTTGAAAACCCTCAATCAAGGCAGTACTCACATGGTGAACAGTTGTATTCTGCGGAAAAATAGTTTGGATGAAATTGGTGAGAGTCAAATCGCACATGAATACGTTTTTGAAACTCTGATTTTTGAAATCATCTTTCATCAATGTATCGTTGTTTCCGATGGTCGTTAAGCTCCTTAAATAGGTATTGTTTTCCTTCTCGTTGTAAAATTTAGAAGGAATCAAGGTGAAATGAGGTGACGTAATGACTATTTTAGTGGAACGATAAGGTTGTTTTAAATGGTTATCGTCAAAAAAAATGGCTTTTAAACTTTCAATGGGAGATTTTTCCTTTTTATGGTCGAAATGAAAACTTTTAAGCGCTAAAATATTCAACTGACCATCGTTAACCATATAGTAGATACTATCTGACCCGATAAGCAAACTCAACTCATAAGACTGCGTAGATTGAGATGAGAATGAATATTCTACTATTTCTTGATTAATTCGACTCACTTACTATTGGATATTAGTCCCGAGTACTCGGGATAGATGTTGGATGTTAGATAGTTTTGTAAAGGAAGTGCAAAGTTATTCAATTTTAATGATTTACTGAATACAATAGCCACAAAGTCATTTTTCAATAAAAAAAATAGTGTTAAGCTGGCTCAACACTATTTTTTTAAGCCATAAATTATTACAGCTTACAGTTAAAAGATTACAGATAAAAGCATTATCCAATCAAGCATTTGCCGTCGTATTTTGCTCCTTCTTCTACGTGGAGCTTTTTAGCTTTAATATCACCTTTTATGAATGAAGATTCCAACAAATGAAGCGTATTGGTAACATTAACCGTGCCTTGCACTTTACCTTTAATGGTGGATTCACCCGCATAAATATTGCCTTCAATCAAACCCTCGGCATCCATAACCAATTTCTTTTGGCAATGTACTTCTCCTTTT
>JANMYC010000638.1:0-7711 GCA_031381715.1 Saprospiraceae bacterium | reverse complement strand
TATCAACTCGCCTCAGATGCTTATGGCATATTGATTTGTTCTTTTATTGGCTATAATACCATTGAAATACCCATTAACGGCAGAAAACTAATCGACATAGACATTCAAGAAGAGTCACAAGCTTTACAAGAGGTGGTAGTTGTGGGTTATGGTACACAGAAAAAAAGTGACCTAACGGGCTCAGTCAGCGGTGTAAAAGGCAAAGACATTACATCCATAGCGACCCCCTCAGTAACGCAGGCTTTACAAGGCAAAGTGGCGGGCGTTTTGGTCACGCCTGAAAGTGGTGAACCGGGGAGAGGCGCAGTTATCCGTATACGAGGTACGGGAACTTTGAATAATTCTAACCCATTTTATGTATTAGATGGAATGCTCTTGGACAATATCGATTTTTTAAATCCCAATGATGTTGAGTCAATAGAAGTTTTAAAAGATGCATCTGCCACGGCAATTTATGGCTCGAGAGGTGCTAATGGCGTCATAATCGTTACCACTAAAAAAGGTTCTTCTAAAAAAAGTACAATTGGAGTATCTGCGTACTATGGCTCGCAGGAATTGGGTAAAAAAATAGGCTTAACCAATGCCAGTGAATATGCCAAACTCCGCAATATTGCCGCTAAAAATTTCGGTCAACCAGAGCCATATAAAAATCCTGAAACTTTAGGAGTTGGAACGGATTGGCAAAATGAAATATTTAGAACAGCACCCATCCAAAATGTCAACCTTTCGGCACGAGGCGGTAATGAAATGATGACTTACAGCATCAGCGGCGATTATCTGAAACAAGATGGAATCCTCAGAAACGGTGATTTCCAACGCCTTTCATTGCGAATTAATAATGACTATAAGCTCAATCGTTTTATGAAAATTGGGCATAATTTAGCTTTGGTGGATGAAAAAAGAAATATTGCGGCGGGAACATTATATAATGCTTATTATGCACCACCGACTATCTCTCCTCGCGATTCGGCGGGAAATTTTGGAAATACTACTTCCGATGGCTCTGTTGCTAATCCAACGGCTCAAATATATTATGAACGCTACAATAATAATCGCATTTTTAGGACTGTCGGCAATGCTTTTATAGATATTACACCTTTCGAGGGTTTGACTTTCCGTTCCAATTTCGGACTTGATTTAGCGAATTTTGAAAGTCAACGCTTTTTACCCGTTTTTAGAGTAACGGATATTCATAAAAATGAAGTGAATTTCGTGGAAGGAGCGAATAAAAAATTCACCAATCAACTTTGGGAAAATACGGTGACTTACGATAAAAAACTGGGAATTCACCGATTCACACTCTTAGGTGGCTATACAATTCAATCAAGTAGAGATTATGAAGTGAGAGGGCGGGCTACTGATTTGCCTAAGGATGTCAACAATATTGAAGCTGATATTAAGGATTTGCTCTATTATCGAGTCGGTACAAAAGGGTTTACAGTCGTTGATGATGTCTCCAATTTGTGGCGTATGCAGTCTTATCTCTTCCGCGCCAATTATACTCTCAATGATAAGTATCTTTTAACGGCTTCAATTAGGCGCGACGGTTCATCCAAATTCGGTAAAAATCGCCGATATGGTAATTTCCCTTCTTTAGCCGTGGGTTGGCGTTTAAAAGAAGAGGATTTTTTGAAAAATGTTGATTGGGTATCTAATTTAAAATTTAGAGCCAGTTGGGGTATAATTGGCAATGACAAAATCAGTGAAGAAGCTAAAAGTCCACCCGTTACCGACCGTTTAGACGCTATTTTTGGGCAGGATGAAAAATTCAATCCAGGGGCATCTTTAACAAGATTGGCTAACCCTGAATTGCATTGGGAGGAAACCCACCAAACTGATATTGGTTTTGAACTCGGACTGTTAAATAATCGTTTTACGGCTGAAATTGATTGGTACAATCGCCAAACCAATGATATTTTAGCGGATTTGCCCATTCCTGCCTTCATTGGAGCGCAAGATCCTCCAACCGTCAATGCTGCCCAAGTTCGCAATCGGGGTTGGGATGTCAACCTTGGTTGGCGCGACCGCGTTGAAAAAGGATTGGGGTATAACATCAATTTTATCCTTTCAACTGTTCAAAATGAAGTTTTAAAATTGACTGAAGGAAAATCTGAAATTTTTAGTGGTGGGGTAGGTGAAGGCGGTAAATTAGGTACGCGTACCTATGTCGGTTCATCCATTGGTGCATATTATGGTTATAAAATAGCGGGGGTTTATCAAAATGCCGAGCAAGTAAATAGCCTTCCAAAACGTACCAATGAAACACCTTTGAAAGATGTTTTCCCGGGGGATTTGATTTATGCTGATTTGGATAATGATGGTGTAATCACCACAAAAGACCGCACTTACTTAGGCAGTGCCATTCCGAAATTGATTTTTTCTTGCAATATTGGTGCTGATTTTATGGGTATTGATTTTTCAGTGCAACTCAACGCCATTCGAGGAAATAAAGTTTTAAATGCCAAACGCATTGCTCGTTTTTCAACGGGTAATTTTGAAAAATCTTTTTTAAATGGTTGGACAGGCGAAGGTAGTTCCAATTTTGAACCTCGTGTCACTATTGGAGGGCGCAATTATGAGGTATCTGACCGTTTTTTAGAAGATGGCTCATTTACTTCTATTCGAAATGCACAAATCGGTTATACGCTACCCCTCAGTATTTCACAGAAAATTAAGCTACAAAACCTTCGTATATATGTGGCAGCGACTAATTTGAAAATGTGGACAAAATACAGTGGTTATACGCCTGAAATCGTCAACGGCGGGGGCGATGTTTTTTCAGTAGGCATTGATAGAGGCGTATATCCAGTGGCGAAAACGATAAATTTTGGTATCAATGCAACATTTTAATAAAAATTACCTTCATATACTGAGGGGGTGAGTTGTTGAGCTAGAATTTAATTTTAAATCTATAAAACGTTTTAAAAATGAAAAAGAGTAATTATAAAATATTGAAAATCAGCATTTTAGCAGCTTTCTTCTTAGTGAGTTGCAACAGTGATTTTCTGGATGTAAAACCCCAAGGAAAACAAACTGCGGATAATTTTTTTCAAACTCAAGAGCATGCAATATTGGCAACCAATGCCGTGTATAACGTTATGCGCAATTGGGAAGTCACCGTTTTTGCTTACATCGGTTGCACGGACATAATATCCGACGATTCGGATAAGGGCAGTGAACCCAATGATGCAGCATTTATTTCTGAAATAGATAATTTCACCTTTGATGCAGGCAATATCGCCCCCAAAACTGTTTGGACGGGTTATTATAAAGCCATTTTCAGGGCAAATGTTGCTATTGAAAGGATACCAGAAGTAAAAATGGATGAAAATTTGAAAAAGCGATTAATCGCTGAAAGCAAGTTTTTAAGGGCTTATTTTTACTTTAATTTGGTCAGATGGTTTGGCGATTTGCCATTGGTCACAAAACCATTGACTCAAAATGATTTTAAACAAACACGGGCTAAAACGGCTGACGTGTACGCCCAGATTATTGTAGATTTGAAAGAAGCAATTGATAATTTACCTGAAAAATCGAAATATGCGGCGGATGATTTGGGTAGAGTGACCAAAGGTGCGGCTCGTAGCATGTTAGCAAAAGCGTATTTAACGATAAAAGATTACCCCAATGCGGAAAAATATGCTTTAGAAGTCATCAATTCAAATGAATACAGTCTTCTGCCTGATTACGGTAAAATATTCACACGAGAAGGTGAAAATGCCTCTGAATCTGTTTTTGAAGTACAAACCACCTCTACGGATACAAGAGTGACATTTAGTGCGGATTATGACGGTGGTTCGCAATATAATGAAGTGCAAGGTGTGCGGGGTACACCCAATTTGGGTTGGGGTTTTAATCGCCCATCTGACTCATTTATCGCTGAATTTGAAGCGGGTGACCCTCGTCGTGATGCTACAATATTGTATGAAGGAGAGGTTTTACCCGATGGTTCAGCGATAGTTGAAAAAAATCCGAAATTATTTAATGCTCGTTACAATCAAAAAGCATGGATTCCTGCCCATACGGGTTTTAATTATAATGGTCCCGGAAATATCAGAATTTTACGCTACGCAGATGTCTTATTGATTGCTGCCGAAGCGATGAATGAAAACGGCAAGCCTGCTCAAGCTAATCTCCAATTAAATGCAGTACGCAAGCGTGCAAGGGGGAAAATAAACGGAATTTTACCAGATGTCACTGAGATGGCTAAAGATAAATTGAGAGAACTGATTTGGCACGAGCGCCGTGTAGAGTTGGGCATGGAACAACACCGCTGGTTTGAATTGGTACGTACAGGTCAAGCCGAGGCTGCGTTAAAAAAACATGGTAAAAGTTTTGTGAAAAACAAACATGAATTATTGCCAATTCCACAGACAGAAATAGATTTGAGCAGCGGAACTTTGACTCAAAATCAGGGGTATTAGATATCTTAATATTTTCAATAAAAAGGGCGGAATGTGCACATTACATTCCGCCTTTTTGATTGAAAAAAATCATAAACATTTATTTTAACCTAAAATACTGAGGGGCCTATCCCTAAATCTCAGTGAGCTATTTACGAGTCAGTAAAAGCTTTTTACCATTCGTACCCGTAATCAGCATCGCTCCATTTTCAATAAAATAGCGACCCAAATGAGCGGTTTCGGTTTTCCCATTTTGCGAAATCAATAAATAGAGTTGATTGCCGATATTATACCAATAAACTCCCGGTGTGGCTTGGGCACCGCCTTGACTCGAACCCGAATAATTGCTGCCACTTATATTGGCTTGACTACCCCCGTCAGCAACTGTTCCATCGGCGAAGAACATCATTTTCTGTTGAAAACTACTGCCCATAAAATTATCGCCGCTGCCTGAGTTATAATTTTCTGATTTAACCCACGTTCCGACAATATTTCTATCATTTGTGGCGCCAGAAGGTAATTTTACAGGCTTTGAGGTAGTTTTAGAAGTTTCTGCAGTCGCTTCAGCAGCCCCTTGTTTGTTCATAAATACATCAATTTCCTGCTTTTGTCCAAGTACTTCAATGGTCATTTTCAGTTTTAATTGGCTGGCATTGAGTTGACCATTCATAATAAATGTCAAATTCAGCGTTTTTTCAACCGCCGTACCTATGAGTTGAGAACCATTAACGGTGGCTTTTACATCATAGTTTTGTTGACTGTCGCGCATTTTACCAACAAGACTATTTTCACCGCTTTTTTGAAGATTCATAGTTAGATTATCTCCATTTACGGTACCATTAAAAGTACCAATAAATGCAGAAACTTGCGCATTTATGCTACAACTAAGGTGAAGCAGAAGAAGACTGAGAAATGTTTTCATAGCTATAAATTTAGGGTTTAAAAAAAATAAGGGCAATAAATCGAATATTTATTGCCCTTTTTGTGCAGTTTTCTATGATTTCTTTAAAAATTGTAGTTAAATCCAAAACGAATATCATATGGTTGTTTATATGAACCAGCAGGGAGTCCAAAGTTCCACATAAATGAAAATTCATATCCAAAAGCACCCATAGAATTATTGTAGCCGACTCCACCGTAGTAATTTGTACGACCTGCTCTTACTGGCTTATTAGTTGTACGATCTAATAGAATATTACCAGAAGCGTCCTCTTGGTAACTGCGTAAAAACTCGTATTCACCTTGAACAAAAAACGTTTTTAAAAATTTATACCTCACAAATGGTCCTGCTGAAAACTCCGTAAGTTTCAAAACAGAAGGTATTTGGTAAGCATCCTTATAATTCGTATAATTAAATCCTATACGAGGGCCAGCTGACAAGCCACCTCTTATTTTATAACCAACCATTGGTGTTGCACCGATAGTAAAAGCACTTTGACCATTAGAGCCACTATAATTCAAGATAAAATTGCCTCCGTACCATAAACGGTGCTTAAAACCACCTTTTTCATCGAAATAATCGTCGGTTTTTTTCTTCGGCGTTTTTTTAGATGTCGCACTTGGTTTAGAATCCTCTTCTGTGGGCTCTTTTTGCTCAGTCGGCTGAGGGTCTTTAGATTTTCTTCTTTGAGCAGATGCATCGATGCTGCCAAGGAGAATTAAAAACGCGGCTATTAAACCAATACTTAATATCTTTTTCATTTTTAAATTTTATGAGCGTGATAAAAATTAGGTATCAAATCTAAAATAACTTTAACAATTCAATTGTTTTAGCAAATTTAGTATTTTATATATAAACGCTTTTTTTTTAGAAAAGGAATCTTAAAAAAACTTTAAGATGTATTAAAGTTTAGTTAAAACAGTGTAAAAAGCTTATTCAAAAGCAGCTACGCCGCTTTTTCAACTTTTATTTAAAAACAACGATTATTGATTTGCAAAAAGGCGATTGAATGAGGACGGTACTGAGGGGTCGGGTTTGACTAAGTCATTTTCTTCCAAATATTGCATCCATTTTACGGCTCTTTTAGTGGATGAATAGGTATAAAATGCTTGGTTCTCATTGAGTTTTTCGTGAAAACCTAAGCGGGTATTGAAATGCAGTTCCAAAACTTTAATGATTCCGTATGTGAAATAGTCCCTTTGGTAACCGCCTCCCGTGAAGGGTGTGACAATTTCAAATTTAAGGATATTGTATATTTTATTAAAATCTAATTCGTCATTTTCTTTAGTGAAATCAACGCCGAATTTTTTTAAATAAAACTTATATAAATCAAACTGACCCATGGTTCTGTGATGGGCAATAAACTCCGTAATCGTCTCTTTATCAGGGTTAAATAAAGGAATTCCAAAATCTTTATACAAGAAATTGGTCGGACTATAGCCCGGTTTTTTACTTAAAAGTTCAAAATATTCACCCACTGTACCAATTTGGTCATAGCTGATGCGCATCAAAATACCTTCTTGAATGGAGGCTTTGGCATCATCTGAAATATCGAGAGAGAAAGAACTTTCTAATTTTTCAGAAAGCGACATACCGATATTTTGAAGCTCTGCCACGTGCCGCAAAGTCGTTTGTTCCTCAAATTCTGAAACCAATTCACTGTTCGTCAAATAGGTAGAAAGGGTTTCAATTGCCTTATTTTTTTGAAAAGTACTTATACGTTCATTTAGAACTTGCTTTAAAAACCAATCTACTTTAAAAAGGGAATTATAAAAAACGCCCAAATCATCCACGCTGAAATCTTTGGTTTTGAAATTGATAAAAGTCCACATGGTTGAGTCATTTTCAACTTCAAATATTTTAATAAAATCATCTAAATCCTTAGTACTAATAGCCAATGTATCAAAAGCCTTAAGGTCTTCACTCGCCTTGAAAGGTAGTTTTGATTTGAAAGCGCGAATATCACTGAACGGCGATAGCTTTTTTAAAGAATTGATTACCAATAGTTTATGCTTGTTGGTGAAATGTTTCGATTTACTGACTTCTAAAATATCGTCGATTGTAGGTGTTTTAGCCGCTGTTAAGAATTGCACTTGCTCTTCAAAAAACTGGATATCCCATTGACGATAGTTTTTACCATCTTTGAACCACATCTTGCGCCACACTGACCTTTTATCCTCAACTTTTAAGACGTGAGAATAGATATTTTCCAACAAATTCACAACTCTGTCGCTGATGCGTACCCCCTCAGTATTGGACTCGGTTTTGAACTTTCTGTCGTCCATTATGATTGAAAAAAGGCTCGGAACAGCATCCAAAGACGGATGCAAATCCATATAATCCATAACTATCCGAAGTATCTCCTTTT
>JANMYC010000610.1:0-4551 GCA_031381715.1 Saprospiraceae bacterium | reverse complement strand
ATACAGGATTAAGATATTGAACCCAACTTGGTTGGTAATGTATATCATTGGTTATCAACCAATTAACATCTATCAACACCAATCTACAACAAATACATTCAAAAATAGCAAAACAAATAGATTTATCCCATAAAAATAGTTATAAACAAGCGTTTTTTTTACCAAATGTAAACTACTGAAAATCAATGATTTGTGTAAAAGTAAAAATCAAGAAATTTGTGTACAAAGATGTTGATACTACCCATGGTTTTGAACACTTGTCAACACCCCCTCAGTACCCAAGCAAAATGGTGTGTACAACTCTCTGTTTTTAGCACTTTCCACTGGCACTACCCACGAGTCAATAACATTTTTATAAACTGTTTAAAACCCTAAAAGAGAAATACTACTTAAAGGTGCTATTATGTGGATAACCGCTTAAAGTATTGATTTTCAATATTTTAAAATGAGGGTATCTATGTGGAAAGGTATGTGAATTGGATTTAGTGAGTGTTGGTGGAACATCTAATTCCACAGTTATCTACGAATCCACAGGCTTAATGATAGGTATAAAAGACTTTTTTAAAAATTTAGTTTAATATTATTAGAAAAGAAAAGGGTTGAAAACAAAAGAAACAAAAACGTACTGATGCAATACAGGGTACATCCCTGCTGCTCATTCAACTATAGCATAGGTGGCTTGTGGTATTATCACAAACAGTCAATAACTTTTGTAAGATTTAACCACTCCTCATCTGCACAAGAATTCAAGGCAACTGGAGCGCTTTTTAATAAACTAACGGATTGTGTAAACTTATTTCCTTCGGGCGCCTCAGAGATTTGTTTTGTACTGATTTGAGACAAGGTATAAGAGAGGTACTCTTCCGTGTGTAATGGTTGCTTTCTTTTACGGGATAACTTATCGAAAGTGACAGTATGTGGATAACTTTATTTAAGATATAGTCGAGCATGCTTAAAATAAGAATTAAATAGAGCGAAAAAGGCTTATTTTATGCTCTTTTTACCAATAAACATCAACCCCAAAAGTTCTTTTTATTTTAAAATTTGAGTTTTCCACACACACGTGTTAGTAAGTGATTAAGTGTTTCATTTTCAGTGTTTTACAATCTTATATTTTTAACAAATGTTTTTTATCGAAATTTAACTTTGGCATATAAAATAATTAGTTATTTTCATAGCTTTTTTAATTATTTTTTTAAAATAACAATAATATTATTTTGTAAATATTTGTTTATTAAGCAATTAACCTTTTTTATTCACTACTTTAAGAATATATCTTTTTTTATATTTTCATTGTATTTTACGCTGTATTAAAAATTTGTGACATAAAAAAAATCCATTAAACCTTTAGTTGACTGGATTTTTACTGGTATTTAAGACTTGTGAAAAATGTGGAAAACCATGTGGATAAGTGTCTAAAAAAAGAGGTTATCCACAATGTCTTCTGCTTCTTTAAGTGTTTCGGGTTTTCCGATATCGCACCAGATATCAGCATCGTGCCGATAACCCATGATTGTGTACCGATTACCTATATTTAGGTACCAATCAATAATGGTAAAAAAATCATCTTTGGGTGTGGTCTGAAATATTTCAGGATTCACAATGTGGAAACAGCTAAACGAATACATGCCCAGTTCCGAGGCAAAACGACTCATTTTGATTGTTTTAGTTTTGGTATTCATCCACCCGCACATGACCCCCTCAGTATTGTGGAGCATATAACGGCTTGTATCTCTTTTTTGGATGGCATAGGTCGCTAATGCAGCAGTTTCGCAATGCGTTTCATACATTTTTAATAAATCAATATTGCTTAAAATATCTGCATTACAGATAATAAACGGTTTTCCATCATCAAAAAACCAAGCGGCTTTTTTGAGCCCGCCCCCAGTTTCAAGCGGCATTTCCTCTTCAAATGATGTCTCAATCCGAATTCCGAAATTCTTATTATCAGCCAGAAACTGCTGGATTTTTTCGGCGAAATGGTGTACATTTATAATGATTTCTTTGACACCAAAATGAATCAATCGTTTGATAGTAATTTCCAGAAGCGGCGTACCTTTGACCTCCACTAAAGCCTTAGGGCGGTCATTTGTCAAAGGGCGAAGTCGAGTGCCCAACCCTGCGGCGAAGATCATAGCTTTCATAAAATGATTGATTTCAACAGTTTTTAAAGTCTTTTTATGTTATTAACACGTTAAAGTGTAATGCAAAGGCGAAAGTGGCAAGTTTTTAGGAATTATAAAAGCGACTTTAACAAATATTTAAGGCTCTTGAACGTTCTTTTTTTTGATAGTTTGCATCTTATAGTTGTTATAAGTTTCAAAACAGTTTCTTAGAATCAAATCAAAGTCTTTGATTTATTCACTAAAAGTAAATCAACCAGAATGAAGTTTAAACGTTTTTTTATTATTTTATCTCTTTTTTTATCTGTACTTCAAGCAAAGGCTCAAGATGTGGAGCCGGGGTACATGTATAAAAAAACGGATGGAACCATTCTTATGGCTGCTTACATCTCCGATGCGGGAGATACCGTTTTATACTGCCAGTTGCGAGAGTTTGAAGTAAGTGCTCCTCGTACATTTGCTAATGCCGATGATTTTAAAAGATATGAGCGTTATCAGCGATATGCGCCTACTGTTATTCATTACGCTGTGGATGCGGTGCGCACTTATCGTGAATTAGAGGCTGTTACAAGAGACGGTGGTAACCGCGACCGGAAGAAGTATATCAATGACTTACAGAATAAAATGGATGATAAATTAAAATCTCAGCTTAAAGATTTAACCCGCACACAGGGTTTGATGTTGATAAAAATGATTGAGAAAGAATTACACATGCCATTTTATGATTTAGTGAAAGATGTAAAAGGTGGTTTTGCGGCATTTTATTGGAACGAATTCGGGAAAGTATATGGTTATCAACTAAAGGATGGCTATGAACGTGGAAAAGATTATATTTTGGATTCGGTTCTTGATAAGTACGATTTATCTTATTATTTATACTCCAAATAGGTTTGAAACTTTCATTTTTATTAAAAAAAGCACTTCCATACTGAGGGGGTGCTTTTTTAGTTTCTAAATATTTGAACTAACGATGTATTTTTGAGTTTTAAAATGGAATTAGCATCTAAAATATTTATGAAATTAGAAAATCCAACTTTAGTTTTATCTAAAAATTCGGACAAAAAAGGGCAGATTTTGTGTAAATGTCCTTCAAATATTGCCATTATAAAATATTGGGGAAAGCACGGTGTACAATTGCCCCGCAACCCAAGCATTAGTTTTACCTTGAATAATGCTTTTACCGAAACGCTTTTGACATACAGAGTAAAAGAAAATTTCGATAATAAAATTGATTTATCATTTTATTTTGAAGGGAAAGAAAATGAATCTTTCAAGGCGAAACAGGTGAAGTTTTTGAATTCACTACTGCCTATTTTCCCTTTTTTAACGCAATTGCACATCACTATAGAAAGCCATAATTCTTTTCCACACTCAGCAGGTATTGCTTCATCGGCGTCAAGTATGGCAACGTTGGCAATGTGCTTGTGTACACTCGAAGTCCAGCTTTTCAATTCCGATGTTGAGCAATCCGATAGTTTTTTAAAAAAGGCTTCATACATAGCGCGATTGGGTTCGGGAAGTGCTTGCAGGTCGTTATATCCTAAAATGGCAGTTTGGGGTGCTTCACCTGACGTAGAAGGCTCGTCGGATGAATATGCTGTACCTTTTGAACATGAAATGCATGGGGTGTTTAAAACTTTTCACGACGATATTTTGATAGCCAGTAAAGGTGAAAAATCAGTTTCAAGTCGTATGGGGCATGGTTTGATGGATAATAATCCATTTGCTGAACCTCGTTATGCTCAAGCCCGTTCACGTATGAGTACCTTAATTAGTGCTTTGAAATCTGGTGATGTTGAAACATTTGGTCAAATTTGCGAAGATGAAGCCATGACTTTGCATGCTTTAATGATGACAAATTCGCCATGGTTCACTCTTCTAAAGCCTAATACCCTTAAAATGATTGAAATACTGAGGGGGTATCGGGAGGATACCAAATTACCCATTTATTTTAGTTTAGATGCTGGTCCTAATCTGCACTTACTTTATCCACAGGCTGTTGAAAAAGATGTTAAGAACTTGATAGACAATGAGTTGCGACAATGTTGTGAAGGTGGGCAGATTATATTTGACCACGTATAGCGTGGAACTTTTTAAATATTTTTGCGAGACGGGAGTTCCTAACTATGATTCAGAACTTATTGAAACTTATTTTGTTCAAAGGACATAATTTTGTAAGAAATCCATAAATAATGGCAAAAAAGAAAAGTAAACAAAACGAACCTAAAGAAGAATTTATCAACCCGATAGATAAGGCAAAAATTGCTGAAAACCCAGGTCTTCTTCCTTACGCCCACACTGCAGGTGGTGCCGTCGTCCGTCCTTTGGATAAAGGTAGAATTAAGGGCAATGCCATGATGGCTATGTACGAACAGACCGACCGCCAAATGGGTCAGCTCAAAGAACAAATGGAAACCCTTGTTCAGCA
>JANMYC010000533.1:0-2093 GCA_031381715.1 Saprospiraceae bacterium | reverse complement strand
GTTAAAAATGGGCAACGTCCATCACCCACTGACCGTATTTTTTTGGATTATGTGTCTGTGCCCATCAATATTTATAGCAACCAAGAACTGCGTTTTAAAAGATTTCATCTCAAAATTGCCAGCGCCTTAGCGCGATTTATGACATAGTTTACCCCTCAGTAAAACTACGTTTTTTTTCAAATTTTCTATAAAACCCGACAATTTTAATCATCTGTTATTGTCGAAATATTAATAAAAAGGCTTTTAAACGCCCAATAAAAAATATCAAATGATACAAGCGAGCCCCACACCAATACAACAGCCAACGAAACCTAAATCCGAACCGCTTGTTAGTGTGTCCATCATTGCCTACAACCAAGAGCGGTATATTGAGCAGGCGTTGGACAGTATTTTAGCGCAAAAAACCAATTTCCCGTTTGAGATAGTAATTGGCGACGATGCCAGCAAAGACCGCACCCGCGCTATTTGCGAGGGTTATGTAGAACGCTATCCTGATATTGTACGCTTATTGCCCGCTGGACCTAACTTGGGTATGATGAAAAATCATATCAGAGGCATAAAAGCGTGCCGAGGTAAATACGTGGCTTTATTGGAAAGCGATGATTACTGGATTGACGAACTCAAGCTGCAAAAGCAGATTGATGAACTTGAAAAAGATGAGAATATGACGGCTTGCTTCACTGGTCGTAAGAACTACCATGAACAGAGGGACGAATTTGAGGAAGTGTATAATGACAAAGGGGATAATCGTTTTACCGTCGAAGATTTTGCGCAAGAGACTTTTTTTCATACCTGCACGATTGTTTTCAGAAAACCCAAATCGGATGAATGGCTCGACCGCATCGCGGATATGCCTTTGAGTGATCGCCCTCTGTATTTGTCGCTTTTATCGGCGAGTGGAGGCTACGCTTATAAGTTAAAAGACCTTTGCGCCGTATTTCGCTTGAATGAAACGAGCGTTTTTACGCCATTGAAACCCGTACAACGGACAATTATGGCAGCCGATATGTATGAAAAATTGAAAAAATTGTTCCCTAATTTAGCAATTTACCTCAATAAGCATTTGAATATATTCGATTATTTCCTTTTACGCCATGCCCATCGGACTAAAGACAAAGCGGAAGTAAAACGTTTGATAAAACAGATATTGGGTCGCAAAACAAAACCTTCGGGTTGGTTATTGAAAGGCAAAACGGCTTTACACTATTTCATATAATTTTCAGATTTAAAAGTGAAAGTTGTTTTTTTAACGTCCAATTATCCACCGACTATTTGCGGAGTAGGTGACCACACTCGACATTTGGCTCATGAAATGTCAAAGCATGGCGTAGAAGTGAGCGTAATCTGTTCGGATAATCAAAATGCTGGAAACTTGGACAATATTGAAGTTTTTCCAGTTGTGAAAAATTGTAGCGCATTGGATACTGAGGGGGTACGTTCGGTACTGCAACTTGTTAAAAAAATTCAACCCGATTGGTTCATCGTTCAATATGTGCCGCACGCTTACCATCCTAAAGGATTACCATTAAAGCTGGTGAAATTGTACAATGATATTTCAAAGTTGAATATACCTATTTTAACTATTTTTCACGAAGTAAAAATTAGACCTGAACGGGCATTCAAAACCCAAATAATGTCTTTTTTACAAGGTAAAATAGCCTACAAAATAGCCAACTTGTCCGAAAAAATAGCGACAAGTATTGATTTTTACAGCAATAACTTAAAAGATATACCCCTCAGTAAAAAAGCAATTATACCCATTGCTTCCAATATTTTACCCATCGAAGTCGATAATGCGGTGAGAGAAAACCTAAAAAAACAGAATAAAATCACTAAAGAAACTAAAGTCGTTTGTACGTTTGGCAATCGCGATATCACTTCCTTTTTGCCCGTATTTGATGCTTTGGTTAAGGATTATCCCAATCTGAAATGGTTGTTATGCGGTAAAAATTCCACGTCTTCAACTGTTTTAAACAGTAGAAGCTATATTCAATACGCAGGTGAAATGACCGCTGAGCAGATTTACAAGCACCTAAGTTTGGGCGATGTATTTTTTATGCCTGATTTGGTGAGCGAAGAAGGAGAGGGTGGTA
>JANMYC010000519.1:0-2802 GCA_031381715.1 Saprospiraceae bacterium | reverse complement strand
AGTGAAATAGCTTTAGGTGAAAATGAACCTATTGCTAACAACTTGAGTTCTGAAGGTAAAAAGAAGAACCGTCGCGTGGATATTGTGGCATTTTGCTATAATACACCGCGACGGTTCTTCTTTTTACCCTCAGAACTCGTGTTATCAGCAATTGGTTCATCTTCACCTAAAGCCATTTCACTGAAAGCCTCCAAGGTAATGGATTGGCTTAAAAGATAGCTTTTTACGCTTGCAGTACGCTTTTCAGAAAGCTTTTGGTTGTAATCGTTGCTGCCGTCACTATCCGTATTGCCTTTGATCACGATGTTGTAATACGGATACTGTTTCAGACTTGTAAGAAAGGTATTGAGGATGTTTTTACTGTCATTTGTCAGCTCTGATTTATCCGTCGCAAAATACACTTCGGTGCGTATTTGATTGCTTGTTTGGGCAGAAAGAGCTGTGCAGAAAAATAATCCAATGGAGAGAGTAAGTAAGCGAATCATTTTAAAATTGGTTGAGAAGTTAGTGTAAAAGTTTTAACTCTTTGATAACTTAAAAACCAATTAGAATATTTTACTTTTTAAATATTTAATTTTGAGCCAATTTTTAAAAGCGAATTTCTCAAATCAACCGAGTATTTTAATGAATTTTTATCCTTGAAAACGTTAGGGAAACTTTTAAAGTTTTCCTAACGTTTTCGCAATAACCAATAACCAATAACCAATAACCAATAACCAATAACTAAATCGTATATCCAAAATGCTTCAATAATCTATCATCATCCCGCCAATTGTCCCGAACTTTAACGGAAAGCTCTAAAAAGACTTTAGTTTGGAGGAATTCTTCTAAATCTTTACGAGCGTCAACACCTACTTTTTTAATAGCCAGACCGTTTTTACCGATTAAAATCACTTTTTGATTTTCACGAGCTACATATATCGTTGCCATGATGCGGTCGAGCGGTTCGCCTTTAGTTGTTACAGTTTCTTTAAAAGAATCGACAACGACTTCGCAGGAGTAGGGGATTTCGTCGCGGTAATTGAGGAGGATTTTTTCACGAATGATTTCAGCAGTGAAAAAACGCTCGGGTCTATCCGTGAGTTGATCTTTTGGATAATATTCAGGACCTTCAGGAAGTAGGGCTTTAATGTTATTTAAAAGATTATCGGTGCCCAATTTTTTTAAAGCGGATATTTCAAAAACTTCCGTAAAATTGATTTTTTGACATAAATCCGACCGATAAGACATCACAACCGTCGGAGAAAAAACATCTACTTTATTGATTACCAAGAATTTAGGATAATCTACATTTTTCAATCTGGTGAGAATTGGGTCATCAATATCAAACTTTTCGTTGGGTTCGGTGACAAAAAGCATCACGTCACCATCTTCAAAAGTACCTTCCACAAAGGCATTCATGGCTGATTGCATCTTATAAGCAGGTTTGCGGATGTAGCCCGGGGTATCACTAAAAACTATCTGAAAATCATCACCACTCAATAAACCAATGATGCGGTGACGGGTTGTTTGGGGCTTATTCGTGATGATACTCATGCGCTCGCCCACGAGAGCATTCATCAATGTGCTTTTACCTACGTTTGGGCGACCGACTATATTGACAAAACCTGATTTATGCATTTTCTTAAAAATTAAAATATTGAGGTCGCAAAGGTAGGTATTTTAAGTGAAATACTGAGGGGGGGCACGTTTTGACTTTCAAAAGTGGTCTTTTTAACGGAATATATGCCCAATATTGAGCTATATAACCTGATTACAGTATTGTTTTTACTGCTTTTTTATGTAAATTTGCATATTGAATCTAGAACATAAACTCCTCCCATTATAAATATAGTTTTGAAATAATAGTAATATTCTATATGAAAATGCTTATTTTTTACAAAATTAAACTGTATTTAATCTAAATTCTACTTAAGGGACAAAGTAAAAAATAAACTACCCAACTTAACAATTCTAATTCCTTTACTCTGCGTTAAATTTCTTTAAAATAGTTCACTATTTCTCAAAAAATTTGCTTTGATTAAAGAAATTATAATAGCCAATTTGGGTAGTTTATTTTTTACTTTGTCCCTAATCTTAATGCAATTATCTGTTTGGACTGAATAAGCCTAACTGTGTTTTTATTGGACTCCATTTATATTTTTACAAAAAACATCCTATGACAAACAAATATCTAAAGACAATTAGCATTTGTCTATTCTCATTCTTCATTTTATTGAATAGTGACTACTTATCAGCTCAAACTGCAAGCATTACGCCATGGAGAAACGATGCTAAAGCCGTTTACTCAATTGTGCACGATGATTACAGCAACTATGTTCTGGGAATTTTTCAAAATGCATATCCAATAGCCACTCAAAGAGGAATAAAATTGAGTTTTGGTGCTATCACAAGTGCTTGTGGACCAACAGAATGGGCTAATGCAAGAACCATGATAGCACAAGGAGGGCACGAATGCATCAATCACAGCCACAACCATAAATGCGGTGAATGTAGCAGCGGTAACCCTAATTGTACGACTGTTGATTATGGTTGTGAAGGCTTGTCCACTTACACAACGACCAATTTTGCGGATGAGCTGACTCAATCTGATAATATTATTCAGCAACAAACAGGTAAAAAAGCCCGTTTTTTTATCCATCCATACGACCATCATACTTCTGAAATCCTTGATTATTTAACGAGTTTAAATTATTTAGGTTCAAGGGCGGGCACGCAGGGTCAGGTAAATCCGGCAAATTTTGCTAATCCCATGAAATTGAATTATTTCGTTTGGGGTCCATCGGGTGGGCAGGAGACAAC
>JANMYC010000508.1:0-2542 GCA_031381715.1 Saprospiraceae bacterium | reverse complement strand
AAATACAAAATTTTGGACGGAAAAGGTAAAATATCAAAATTAGAAGCGGATAAAAAAGCCGTCAAGGAATACGATATTTTTAACAAAACGCAGAAGATTATCTCTGATTTTGATAAGGAACTTAAAAAATTAGACAATAAGAAGTAAGCATGGAATTAAAACCATATCAGCAGCAGGTCATTTCAGATATTTCATTGTTTTTAGAGTATTTACAAGACTCCAAAGATATTGCAACCGCATTCAATGATTTTTGGGTAAAACATCCAAGAACACCCTTAACGCCTTTCCCAACTTCTGCCATTGAACCCTACAAACAGAACGTACCCAGTGTACCGCATATATGCGTAAAAGTGCCAACGGCAGGCGGTAAAACTTTCATTGCGTGTAATGCCATAAAAACCATTTTCGATTCCTTCGACTACGATAAGACCAAAGCGGTCATGTGGTTAGTACCCTCTATCACCATTTTAGAGCAAACCATTAAGAGCGTGTTTAAAAATTTAATTTGGGATAATGGTTAATCTGTTAAGAATAATTTGAATTTGGGCTAAATAAATCATTGATTCAGAACTTTCTACATTTCGTTCATAATCTTTAGAAAGTCTTCGGAAGAAATTAGTCCAACCAAAAGTACGCTCAACAGCCCATCTTTTTTTAACTGGCACAAACCCTTTTGCGCTTTCAGGTTTTGCCGCAATCTCTAATTTAATGCCGTGTTTTTCTACCGTTTCTCTAAATTTACCGCCATAAGTACCGTCGGCAAAAATACATTGTGTATTTTTTAGTTTGGCGATAATAAAATTAAAAAGAGTACTTCCTGCTGCACCGTCATGAATATTTGCTGCGGTAACGATAACTCCTATAATAAGCCCTAATGTATCTGTAATGATATGTCGCTTACGACCATTAATTTTTTTGCCACCATCTAAACCTTTATCGTTTGGAATAAAGGGTGCAATCTTAACTGTTTGACTATCAATGAGATTCGCACTTGGGTCAGCCAATTTTTCTTGGCGGAGTCGTTCAAGTTTTACCATTTCGTGGTTAATTTGAGCAATAATTCCTAATTTTGTCCATACCCGAAAGTAGTAATAGACAATTTGCCAATAGGGGAATAAAGAGTTTTTAACATTCAAATTTCGCCATTGTGCGCCCGTTCTAAGTATATAAAAAATAGCATCTAATATACCTCGTAAATCGTGTTTGCGCTTACGACCAATGGGTAAATATTCGCTAATAATAAGCCACTGAGCATCGGTCAGTTCGTTGAATTGTATTTGCATAATTATTGATTTGATTGTGGAAAATTTTATCAAATTTATGCTCCGATGCTCATTTTTTAAACCAAAATATTATTCCGATTATTCTAAATTAATAAAATAAAATTTTTAAACACGCTCTAAAAACTTAAAAGACCCGTCGCATCCGTACCGTCAAAAAATAAATGCTCTTTTTGGGGGTAGGGTAGAGGTATTCGATAAGGCCACATTGCTGCAAGGCAGTGGATTCAACGCCACATCAGTAAAAGAGCAATTAAACATTATGGTATTCAGCTTTGATAGTTTAAGAGCCAAAAACAAGGAAGATAGAAAGGTATTTCAAGAAAATGGCAACCTCCAAACTTTTGAAAACCTTGTGCCCAATCAAAAAGATATAACATTGGGCGAAGTCATCAAATACCTCAATCCTGTGGTTGTGGTGGATGAAAGCCACAATGCTGAAAGTGATTTGAGTGTTGAAATGCTCAAAGAAGTTAATCCATGTTTTATACTGGATTTGACAGCCACGCCCCGTAAAAACAGCAATATTATCAGTTTCATAGATGCTCTGGAGTTGAAACGGGAGAATATGGTCAAATTGCCCGTTATCGTCTATAATTATCACGATAAAACGGATGTGATAAGTTCCGCCTTGGATTTACAACTAAAATTAGAACTGCAGGCCAAAGAAGAAGAAAAGACAGGGCTTAAATATATTCGCCCCATTGTGCTATTCCAAGCACAACCCAAAAACGGAAAAGATTTTAGCAACGCGGAAGAGGAAAAAAGCAATGTCCAGAAGTTAAAAGACATACTGATTGAAAAGAAAATCCCTGCGGAGCACATCAAAATCAAAACTGCCAATATCAACGAGATAAAAGGGATTGACTTGATGAGTAAAGATTGCGAAGTACGCTATATTATTACAATCAATGCCCTGAAAGAAGGTTGGGATTGCCCGTTTGCGTACGTATTGGCATCATTAGCGGATAAAAATTCAGCCGTAGATGTTGAGCAAATATTAGGTCGTGTTTTAAGACAGCCTTATGTCATGAAGCATAATAACCCCATGCTCAATATGAGTTATGTTTTGACCGCTTCATCAAAATTCATGGATACGCTCGAAAATATTGTAAAAGGACTGAATAAAGCGGGTTTTAGTCGTCAGGACTATAAAATTGCTGAAACCGTAGTAGCTGAAGAAAAAAATGCCGCAACTATGCCAGTATCGGGGCAACAATATCTTTTTAGTGCCGCAATGATTCTACCTCAAATAGTTTCTG
>JANMYC010000486.1:0-5780 GCA_031381715.1 Saprospiraceae bacterium | reverse complement strand
TCTGATCGCCAGCGCGAAATGGCATTTAGAGTGGGCGCTAATATCAATATCTTTTCCTCGGCCGAACCCTATTTTGTGTTTCGCAGTGGATTCCGTTATGCCCAATTTAAATATGATGTAAAAGGCTTTTTTAGTCCCCAAATAAGCCATGAAAAGCGTGATTTTGTTGAAATCCCGCTTGTATTTCGCTATTATTTTGGCTTGAATACGTGGCGGTTTTACGTTGAAGCTCAATCTTCCATGAATCTCAGTTTTACAAAATCCAAAGAAATAGATAAACACATCACTGCCGGTGGGGCTATTGGTTTGGAATATTGTCTGGATAAAAATTTGGCACTATTTATTCAGCCTACTTTCAGAAAACCCATACTCCGTAATTTGAGTAATGAACCCATCAATTATAGTTTTAATACAGGACTTGAAATAGGCTTTAAATTCAGGTATTGAGTCACAAATATTTTAAATAAATGACAATTAAATGAGTGACATATTTTCCCACATCAAGTCTTAGATTACAGTATATTTGTGTTAATTTAAATTTTATAATATTTTATTTGTCTAATTTTTAAAATACACAACTTGAATTAAAATATGCTGAATACGCCTTCTTAATTTTACAATTTAAATCAGACTTATACAGACCAAGTTATTCTTTGAAATTCCATCAATATGTCGCAGAAAGAAAAAAAACGGATAGCCGTTCTTCCCGGAGACGGTATCGGCCCCGAAGTCATCGCACAAGCCATAAAAGCCCTTAAAGCCATCGAAAAAGCGTATGGCCATCAATTTATTTATAAAGAAGCCCTCGTGGGTGCTGCTGCGATAGAAGCTACTGGTGAGCCTCTTCCCAAAGAAACGCTCGATTTGTGCATGAAATCCGACGCTGTTTTGTTTGGCGCAATCGGCGACCCAAAGTACGATAACGACCCCAACGCATTGGTCAGACCCGAACAAGGTCTATTGAAATTACGTAAAATGCTAGGCGTTTTCGCTAATATTCGACCTGTTAGAGCCTATAAGGCACTTTATAAAATGTCTCCTTTAAAAACGGAGTACATCAAAGGCGTCGATTTTCTAATTTACAGAGAACTCACTGGCGGTATTTATTTCGGTGAAAAAAGCCGTACCGAAACCACCGCTACCGATACTTGCACCTACTCCATAGAAGAAATTGAGCGCATTGCACACCAAGCATTCAAAGCTGCGCAGTTGCGTAGAAAGCGCGTTACCTTGATAGATAAAGCAAATATCATGGAGACAAGCCGTCTTTGGCGGGATACGGTTCAGAAAATAGCCCCTCAGTATAAAGACGTAAAATTGGATTTTCTTTTCATTGACCACGCGGCAATTGAGTTAATTTTAAACCCTAAACGCTTCGATGTCATTTTAACAGAAAACCTCTTTGGCGATATTATCAGCAATGAAGCGAGTATTTTAGTGGGTTCATTGGGTTTATTGCCTTCTGCTTCGATTGGTACATCTTCGGCGATGTTTCAGCCCGTGCATGGTACTTTCACGCAAGCTAAAGGACAAGATATTGCTAATCCATTTGCTGCAATTCTTTCAGCTGCCCTACTTCTGGATTATTTTGAAATGTACGAAGAAGGTGAAGCCATCAAAAAAGCCGTTATAATACTTTTAGAAAGCGGTATCGTCACCAAAGACCTCAACAATCAAAGTTATTTTTCTACGACTACTATTGGCGATATGGTTGCCGAATATATCCTCGATAAAGGCAAGGTCACTACCCACACTGCCAATGTTGATTTAGGGAAAAGTACGATTATTTAGATATTGGGATATTGGGATATTAGGATATTGAGATATTAGGATATTCGGATATTAGGATATTGAGATATCCTAATATCTCAATATCTCAATACCCTAATATCTCAATATCCTAATATCTCAATATCCTAATATCCTAATATCCTAATATCCTAATATCCTAATATCTCAATATCCTAATATCTCAATATCCTAATATCTCAGATATAATCTCTACACACTGTTTAAATCTCTCCTCAAAGCTACCCCTCAGTATATGGTAGTTTTTTTTATGTATAATCAGCTCTTTTTCATACATTTTAAATAAAAAATCACGGTCATTGGGGTTTTCACGCAATGGGTCGTATTCCCAGTCTATGCCTTCAGGTGAGCAGAGGAAGTAGATAGCGATAAGTGATGAGCGATAAGTGATGAGGTGATGATTGATGAGTTGGGCAAGTTCGGGTAAGCAGTTGCCATAGACCACTTCCGACCATATTTTTATAGTTAAAATATCGGTATCGCAAACAAGTAGTCGTGTTTTGTGTTTCGTATTTCGTATCTCGTTTTTCAATTGCCCACGTGCAATTTCAGTCAAATCGGCTTGAAAATACTGAGGGATCTGCTTTTTTTCAAAATATTCACGAACGTATTCCTCCACAAGTGGCGCATCAAAATGCTTTGCTATGGTAATTGAAAGCGTTGTTTTACCACTTGATTCGGGTCCCGTAAATATTATTTTGAGCATGAAATTTGACTAAATTTTTAAAGTAAATGAGCATTAAAGGTATTTATATTTCTTTAAAATTAAATACATTTGCACAAAAACCGTTGGTGCTGACATGATTGATATCGAACCTTTTTACAAATGGCGAGAACAGTTTTACATATCTGAGGAAGATAGTAATTCGCCATTTTACAACAAAACTTATAGCGATTTTACGACTGAAAATACCGTCTATAATTACTATATCCATCCGCAATGGGATTATTTCGGCTCTGAGACCCTCTACGCTAAAATCATTTTCGCTGATTATGATAAAGGCGAAGCTATTTTAGAGTTTATTGGCGAATGGAATGACGCCATCACCAACGATATTATGCACCTCAAGCGCAATGTCATAGAGCCTTTAATTGACAATGGCATTTCCAAATTCGTTTTGATTATGGAAAATGTCCTCAATTTTCACGGTTCTGATGATGATTATTACGCCGAATGGGCAGAAGAAGCGCAGGATAGCTTTAACGGAGGTTGGATTGCCTTTTTAAATACCTACGACCATGTGGCGGAGGAAATGAAACATTCGCACCTCGACCAATATTCCTATTTCGGAATGGCTTACAACGGCTTAATTTGGCGACTACATTCCCCGCACAACGTGGTAAAAGCTGTTGAAATGCTTGTAAAGGGTGGTGATAAACGGATTATGCAGTAGTTGTTATTATGGATGGTTTGGGTAAAGTAAAGCAAATTAGTAAAATTCACAAAACAACTCATTGATGAAAAGTATTATTTTTTATTTAATATTGAGCCTCTGCTTTCGGGCAGAGGCTCAAAAAAATTTCAGTTTATTAACTAGGGCAGGTACAATAGCTGAAATCTATAAAACACCAAATTATTCTAAAAACGGAAGAAAAGAGTTTGACGATAAAAGCTATTCCACTTTTGGTATGAGTATCTATTTAGAACAGAAAAAAATATTGTTACAAGTAAATATTGATACAAAGATTGTTACATTTAGAGGCATCCCAAAGTGGTTTCCCAGTTATACTAAAGCTGATTTTCCACAACAATCCCCTAATGTAATAGGTATGGTAGGTGATACTGTAAGTTTATACTATAATTATTCTAATTGGTTAAATATGCTTTACAATTTTACACCTTTATCCAATAGACATCATTTTTTTGGAGGGGTTGGTTTAACCGGTAGATTAGATAATGTTTCTTATATTTCTTATATTGAAAATCCATTATCAGCATGGCCAGTTCTTGTAGATGGTTACAAAAAATATAGGATAGCTCCAACTCTTCGAATTGAATATTTTTATTATCCTTTTAAATGGATGTTTGCTAGTGCTAATTTTAATTACTCTCTATTCATGTTAAAACCTAACCATTATTTACAATTAGGTTTAGGTGTAGGATTTAAAATTCCTTTAAATCTCCATAAATAATTTTCTGTTTACTAAATTACTAAATTTTCACTTTTTACACTTTTCACTTAAAATCTCATCTCGTAAAAGCAAAATAAATCACATAAAACCAGCCCAAACAGGCATGAATAAGCGCCAATAGAATGGATTGATTGCGCGACCAACTTAGCACAATGGCTAATATTGAGCCTAAACCAATACTCGAACCTAAAACTGTAACATCAAGAAGTAGCATTATCGGATGATTTTTTTGGTTATTTAAACACTTTCAACAACAAATATCAGTTAAAACACCTAAATAATGCAAATAAAACCGATGGGAAACGTATTTTAAACGACCATTCTACTATTTTTTATGCTATTTCGTATTTTCTTCCCACACAGCACATAAGTGAACTATCGTCCGCACAGCAGCTTCCATGTCTTGTATTGAAACGTGTTCTTGGCGAGAGTGAATGCCCTGCTCGCCCGCAAAAAGATTGGGGCATGGCAAACCCATAAATGACAATCGAGAGCCATCCGTACCACCTCTGATACTGCCCAAATTAGGCTTCAAACTCGCTCTTTTAATGGCTTCAATAGCATTATCCGTCACGTGTGGATTTTCATCCAATACATTTTTCATATTTCTATATTGTTTAAAAACATCCATATCCGCTTTTGAATGAGGATAATTTTTCATCACCTTATCCATGATACCCCTCAGTATAACCGCCTTTTCATTCAATAATTCATTATCAAAATCGCGTAAAATGAAGGTAATTTGAGCATTTTCAAGCCCACCTTCTATTTTTACGGGATGGATAAAACCTTGCTTACCTTCAGTAGTTTCGGGCGTTAGGTGGTCTTTTGGCAAGGAAGCCACAATATCCGCCGCGATTTTAATGGCATTTTCCATTTTGCCTTTAGCGTAGCCGGGATGAGCCGCTACCCCTTGAATTTTGATGGTCGCGCCATCGGCTGAAAAAGTCTCATTTTCAATATCTCCGACGGGACCGCCATCGAGTGTGTAACCGAAATCCGCACCCAATTTTTCCATATTCACTTTATCTACCCCTCGCCCAATTTCCTCGTCGGGCGTGAATAAAATGCGAATTTTACCGTGTTTTACTGAGGGGGTATTCAAGAGGTGATAAGCAGCGTCCATAATTTCAGCCACGCCCGATTTATCATCCGAACCCAATAAAGTCAAACCACTTGCGGTAATAATATCCTTACCGATTTGTGTTTTTAAATAAGGATAATCTGCCATGCGTATCACCTGCGAAGGGTCATCGGGCAAAACAATATCCTGCCCTTGATAATTGCGGTGAATGATGGGTTTTACGTCCGTTCCACTTGCATCTGGGGCGGTATCCACGTGGCTACAAAAGCAAATAGTGGGCACATTGGGCTTATCCGAATTGGCTGGAATAGTGGCATAAACATAGCCATGTTCATCCATTTCGGCATCAGAAATACCCATTTCGAGCAACTCTTGCACGAGTAAACGCGAAAGGTTTTTCTGTTTTTCGCTCGATGGCGTTGTCTTCGAAGTCGGGTCAGCTTGGGTATCAATTTGTACATAGCGCAGAAAGCGCTCAGCAACGGTGTGGTTAAAATTCATAAATCAGTATTTATAATTAGTTTAAAATCAAGGTATTACGATTAAAAAGAGCAGGTAAATTGCATAAGGTTTAATAAGCCACGTAGTGGCGACATTATTGTATTTCTAAATTTTTTTGAAACCCTACATATTTTCAAGAAACACGAATTACTCCAATTAATACACGAATTTCACTTATTTACGTGTTGACAAATTTTACTATTTCACAAATAAATTGCCCTAAAGGGCAATTTAAGACACCCAAACCTGTCTG
>JANMYC010000459.1:0-3560 GCA_031381715.1 Saprospiraceae bacterium | reverse complement strand
GGTCTTTAAAAGCATATTTATAGCAATTGGTTATCAATTCATTTAAAATCAAACCCAAAGGGATTGCCGTATCAATGTCCAAAACCGAATCATCCACATCTAAGGTGATTTTAATGTCTTGTTGGTCGCTTTTTTGGGATTTTTCAATATTTTTAGTGAGCATTTCAAGGTAAGACTTGATTTTTATGGTGGTTAAATTATCGGATTGATATAAGTTTTCATGTACCAAGGCGATTGAAAACACGCGGTCTTGCCCCGCTTTCATCAGTTTTTTAGTGGCTTCATCGGTTACTTGTCGGGCTTGTTTATCAAAAAGACCCGATATAATTTGCAGATTATTCTTCACCCGGTGATGAATTTCTTTCAAAAGATTTTCTTTTTCGCCCAGCGACTGTTCCAGTAATGCTTTTTGTTCGTTTATGATTTTATTGTCTTTTTTAATGCGGCGATAAACAACAAAAGCAAATATACCAAACAGCACCAGAGCAAAAATCGCCAAGTTGCGCAGGCGTTCTTGCAAACGGTTCTCTTCTTCTGCGGATTTGATTTGAGCAATATAATTGTCAGCTTTTACCCGCGATTCTATTTGCCACAATTTACGTTTGTCGTTGCGGCGATTGAGGCTATCCTGCATCTCATCAATTAATTTCATGTAGCGAAAAGCATTGGTGTAGTCCTTTTTGGCTTCGTAGTATTTGTAATAATTATCATATAAATTTAATGGCTTGAAATAATTATCACTATGCGAAAAATCAATTTTGGATTTTAAAAATTCAACTTTTTTGATTAAAGGTTCTATCTCATCTATTTTGCCCAATTGCAGTTTTATCTTAATCAGAACTTGTAATGCATCGAAAGCGGCTACTGTTTTCTCCAAACTATTAACGTCTTCTTGTGCTTTATATGATTCGTACCCTCTTTCAGCATACTTTTCGCCTTCTTTAAAATTACCCATTTCAAACATATATTGAGCAATATCCAATGAAGCCAAACCTTGCCAAAAAATGCCGTACCAAGATTGATTGGGCGCATATTTATTATTAAAATTTAAATCATATATTTTCTCTGCATAAGCTATGGCTTGGGGATAGTTTTTAGTAACGGCATAAATGGATTCAATCAAATTTAGTATCAATGTATTGGTATGTAAATGGTTATAACCATCTAATTGAGTGATTTTTTCCGCTTCTAATAAACATTCCAACGCTTTTTCATAATCGCCTAAAACATAAAAATTACTACCTATATTTTGTAAAGTTAAATCCAGACTGTAAAGTTTGAATTTGTCCGTTCCCAATCGTTTTATTTGTTCAAAACTGTGTAAAAAAGCGGAATAGGTTTGTTGTTCATTTAAACGGCTACTTGCGAATTCGTTGAAGGTTAAGGTATATTGAGCAACGATTAATTCTGCTTCTAATCCTCCTTTTCTTGCAACTTCGTTCATGTTTTTAATGATTGTTGGGAACAATTCCACAGTATAAACCTTAAATTGTTGTGCAAATCGCATATACTGATAATGCCAATAGAAAGTGGCTTTGTCATCTTTTTTTGCTTCAACGATAGGCAAAATAGCTTCATAAGTGGGCTTGTCCATTTTAACAACATTGGTATCCGCTAAGAAAGCAATGCGTTGGTCGGTGGAGGTGAGTTGACGGAAAGTCTCTACGTTGAGAGCATACGAGGCATTATTTGTGTTTTGACAAATAACTATGCTGGGGCATAAAAGTAAAACCCCAAAACTCAACAGGATAAGAACATTTTTCAAGATGACTACCACGCTTACCTTGCGATTTATTTTTGAGAAAAGCATATTGTTTACAATTAAATATTCTCTATTAAGTGCGAATATCGGGTTAAAAGTCCTGTAAGGACGAACAATATTGTAGCCCCCAAATTTATTTGGGGGTAAATAGACATAAAATAGATTCTGAGTGCCATCGGCACGGCACATATAAGAAAAATATATCATTAAATGCGCCGTTCCTACGGAACTCAACAAGGATTTCGTTGTTTTTACCCCCAAATAAATTTGGGGGCTACAATATTAACCGTCCTTACAGGACTTTTAACCCAATATTCGCATTAAAAGCGAAAAAATGATACTTCTATAAATGTGTGAGTCCTCTGGACTCATTCTTTTATCTAATATTGAGTCCAGAGGACTCACACCCCGAATACTCGGGGTAGAAAACATTGAAAAACAATTATTTCGAGTCCAGCGGACTCGCACATTTAACATCAATTTTTAGAACCAATCAACCCTGACTGAGGGGGTATCAATGCCGTTACTCCGTTCTATTGGGAATACTTGGACGCAAATGGATTCTTAGAAGTTTTCAATTTTCCCAAATGGAACGGGGGTAGATGTGTTGTTCCGATAATCTAAATAACACAACTGCCCCCGTTCCATTTGGTAAAATAGTAAGACTGAAAAAGGGGGCGAAACTACTAACCTCGTCCAAGGGGAGAGAAGGCGAGACGGAAGCCCAAATTATTACTGCGAACGCTTGGCATATTCAGATTGCGAAAGGAAACACGGCAGAAGTTTGCTTTGCTGAACCAACTGCCACCCCGCAGTACACGATACGCATCTTTACTGCCAATACTTTTTGCGTTTACGATTGCATTACTACTGTTGTAGTCACTATAGATATCGTGGCACCACTCCCAGACGTTGCCACTCATATCATAAATACCCAATTCGTTGGGCTTTTTAGTTCCAATTATGAAGGTTCTATCCGCTAAATTTCGTCCATTATACCACGAAACCTCGCTAATATTATCACCACCACTGTATTTATAACCTTTTGATTGATTGCCTCCTCGTGCAGCATATTCCCATTCTGCTTCAGTTGGTAGGCGATATTTTCTGTCCGATAATAGATTTAATTTTTGTAAAAATACTTGAATATCATCCCAGCTAACATTTTCAACGGGACATTGATCACAGCCCTTGAATTTCAATTCTCGAGGATTATTTCCCATAACTTCTCTCCATTCTTTTTGAGTTACTTCATATTTTCCGATATAAAAATCGCTGAGGGCAACTGAATGAGCAGGTTTTTCATTGGCTTCAGAATCGTTTCCTTGTTCGATTGTGTAGCCCATCGTGAATGTACCACCTTTGACGAAAATCATGTTAGATTCAAGAGATTTGGGGGCAGAGGACGTGCGTAAACGTTTGAGTTCAGTATCACGATTGGCTACTTCCTTTCGCGCTTGCTGCAACTCTAAATTAGCCTGAGATAATTCGCGCTCAATTTGCTTTAATGAAGTTTCATTTGCGGTAGTCTTGACTTCCTTAGCCGCTATAAGATCGTTTTTAAGTTGTTCTGCTTCTTGAGTTTTTCTTTCTAACTCAAGGCGGGCTTGTTGTGCTTCTTGTTCAGCTTGAGCTTTTATTTGATAAGCACTCAATATTTCTTGTTCTTTTTCAGAAAGCTGAGATAGGGTTTTATCTTGTTTTTTTATTAATTCCTCGAGTTGTGAATTGGTAGCTTGCTGTATATAATTACTAAAATCTTTTTGCTGATCTACACCAGCAGCTGTTGTTACAGATG
>JANMYC010000413.1:0-3848 GCA_031381715.1 Saprospiraceae bacterium | reverse complement strand
TTCTATTTCCGCACTCGAATGTTTCAAATGATAACTTACAACGTTGATATTTTTATTTTTTAAAAGAGAATCTAATTTCGAAAAAAACTCTTTAGAAACGGAGCGATTAGGTTCGGTGATAATAATGCGTCCGTTGGGTTTTAATAAAACTTTGAAAGCATTCAGCAGGGGTTCAAAAGCACGAGATTCATAAGCAACATCAGAAGCCAGTAAAATATTGGCTGATAATGAGGGGTCGGGATGGCGCCAATCCAATTGTGCAATTCGAGCTTTTTTATGTGGCAAATTTTTATTCCAGTTCAATACAGCAAAATCTAAAGCATCTTTTAAATAATCTGTCATAATCACGTTACCACCCATTTTACCCGCCACTATCGAGGGCAAGCCCAAACCACAGCCAATCTCTGTCACATGTACCCCCTCAGTGACAAGCGCATTTTCAACCAAATAATGTGACATTGCTATCGCCGAAGCCCACAACTCAGCCCAATACGGGATGCGTTCATCTTTTACGTCTTCATGCTCATCTCCTTTTTGAATGAGGGCATCAAATAGCTCATCAATATTATTGATTACCGTCAATTGTACATTAAAATCCCCAATTAAAAGCTCAATTTCATCCGTTTTAAAATCCATTTTTAAGTTATTATTTATTGAGCATGGTGAAATCCACTGGATTGAGATAGGTTATTTCGTTTTAAATAAAAACAAGAATGAATGTACAAAAAAAACCGCTTTGCACGGGGCAAAGCGGTTTAAAAATATTTAGCATACAATTAAATTCATAAAATCATTAATCTTTGATGATGCTCACTTGCTTAGTGATATCACGTTTGCCTTCAGTAGCTACTCTCAAAATGTAAGAACCGTTTTTATAGGCACTTACACTGATATTGAATGGCTCAGCAGAGTCTTCTACAAAATATGTTTTTATCAAGTTACCTAACTGATTGTACATGTAGATATTAGCCGTTTTACCCTCAATATTACTCATATCCACAGTTAAGTAATCATTAGCTGGATTTGGATACACTTTCACTTGGTTCAAACCTGTGAAACGAACCACTTTTGATGCTGAGCTGCGAGAGCTACCATCTATAAGTACGGAAGTAACTCTGTACACATTGTCACCGTCAAGTGGTGCATCATCTGTGATATTATGGAACTCTAAACCCGTAGGAGCGTTGCCATTCAAAGCTTGTACTTCAACGAATTCGCCATTAGCATCCATTCTTTCAACGATGAAATAATCAACTTCCATTGGCATTTCACTGACCCACGCAATTTTAGCAGTGCGGGCTTCAGCTTGTACATCCAATTCTAATTTGCCTTTAGAAGCAGCGAATGCATCACCACCAACACTAAGGTCTAAGATAATATTCACATTAAAAGTACAAGTAGCAGTATTTCCTGATGTGTCAGCAGCAGTGTAAGTAACAGCTGTAGTACCTACTGGCATACAAGAACCAGAGTAATAATTACTTGTCAAACTTGGCGGTCTTGTACAGTTGTCAGTCGCCATTGGCTCTTCCCATAATACTTGAAAACACTCAACCGGGCTTCTCAAAGTAATATCAGCAGGGCAACCCGTGATAACTGGTAACTCATTATCATTGCTACATGGAGAAACAACCACCACTGGGCATGCCAAATAATTACGAGTCATGTCACCATCAATGTAGTTTCTATTGATACGAGTAACAATTTCATTCAATTGGTAAAGCGTGCGCGGAACGGGGCAACCACCTAAAGCTTTTTCAGCTTCGTCTAAAACCTGAGTAACTGTTTTATTAGCAAATGGACCTCTTCTCACCACCAAATCCTTCAATAGAATAGTATTAGTACTGAAATTAGGGTCAAGAGCATCAAAAGCAATGTTCAATTTCAATGCTACAACTTGACCAGCTAAAGGGTTAGTGAATCTCCTATTGTTTGGATTTGTTGTTGTCCCAATCGGCAATCTTGATAAGTTACCATGTAATGGTAAAAGATTAGTAACTGCTTGTGGAGAAGTTAAAACTAATTTATTTGTACAACCCACTGTAAGTCCCGTTGGGAATGCTGCAGCGAAATTGGTGTACATGTAAGCAGCTGAATTTTGCCTTCTCGGTTGCTCACCCCAATCACTTTGGGTTTGAGTTCTAAAACCTTTGCAAGATTGAGCTTGTAGTGTATTTGAAAAATATGGAGCAAATGCGACGATAGCAGACACTAAAAGTGTGTACCATCCTTGGCGGATAGTGTAGATGTTTCCCTTCATGATCCAGTGAAATAAGTTTAAGTTAAAAATGAGATTAATAAGTCCGTTATAATAGTATAAAAAATAAGTCTTCTCTAAGAATACTAGGGGGAAATAATCGGGAGGCAAAACAGATGCCAAAATTTAGGTAGGGAGGAGAAGTATAAATTAACTCATCTGTTCGGTTACAAAATTAGGGTATTTACAAATGAATGCAAATTTTTTTTTCGTTTTTTCAAATAAAAGCAAAATATAATTTCTTTTAAATAACAATAATACTTAATTGTTTGGTTTGCAGCATTTTATATCTTAAAAAATAATATCAATTATTAAAAATTATCAAGCAAAAAATAACCCTGTCACTACAACTGCATTTTTTATATTAAAAATATATGTTAAATTGAAATAAAATTCTTTTTTTTAATTCAAAATCCAGTTAAAAATTTCCTTTTGAAAGACTGAAACCGATATTTCTCTTCCAAAAAATGAAAAAAAAGTTAGAATAAAATGGTAAAGAGTGGTAAAAAAATAAAATTTCTTACGGTCTAAGGAATGAAACAAGAATAAATTTACATTTTACTATCAGAATTTCAAGTCAAAATTAGTGTATTCTCAAGTTCGCCCCCATACCCCCAAAGGGGGCTTAAATTATAAAAAGGGCAAATTTTTCACCTTTTGAAGTGTACGCCCCTTTGGGGGTATGGGGGCGAACTTGATATTGGGCACATTTTCCTAATACTCAAGAATATAAATTTATTAAATTCTCTTTCCTAAGATATTTTATCACCATTTTTCACGCCCCGCTCGGGCTGAAGCAAAGTCACTACCCCCTCAGTATCCACACTCCCTAGTACCAAAACTTCACTAAAAAAATTGGCAATTTGGCGCGGAGGGAAATTTGTAACGGCAATTATTTGGCGATCAACTAAATCTTCCTTCTTATATAAAACCGTGATTTGGGCAGAGGAACGCTTTATCCCCAGCTTTTCACCAAAGTCAATTGTCAATTTATAAGCAGGTTTACGCGCTTGTGGGAAATCCTCGGCGGCAATGATTGTCCCCACGTGCATTTCTACTTTCATAAAATCATCGAAAGTGATTGTCATTTTCTGAATAATTGGATAAGATGTAAAAATATTTCAAAAGTCATCATAGCAATTAAAGCCAAACTCAATATACGCATGATGCGACCGTTTTCTCTCACGAAACGCTGCATGGCGGGGCGTTGCATCTCATGCACCCGCATTTTACCCGTGGATAACTGATATACTAATATACCCACCACTAAAAAAATAATTTCAAATACAAGTCCTGCTAATTCCATCTTTTGGGTTGTTGGTTATTGGTGCTTAGTTATTGGTGCTTAGTGCTTGGTACATTCAGAGTGCGCCAAGCACTGAGCACCAACAACCAAGCACTAATAACCAATTAAATTTCTTCAAAATTACCCGTTTGGGTATTTTTTTTAACGTGATTCCAATTAAAATAGCGCCCATTCATTACTATATACACACCATACGGAAGTGTCTGAGCGTACGCCAAAGCTGAACCCAAATTAAAGAAACCATCACTTGAGGTTCCGAAAGCATACGGAATCATGGCGCCGGTG
>JANMYC010000406.1:0-3496 GCA_031381715.1 Saprospiraceae bacterium | reverse complement strand
AGTCGGGACGACATAGCCTTTATGGTTTTGCTCGCTGTGCTGTTGTGCTTTGAGTGTGGTTAAAAAGCATAGCATGATGCTGAATGTGAATAGTTTTTTCATATCTTATAATTGAAATTTGATCGTGAATTTAAAAATACTGAGGGGGTGCTACTTCTTTTTCAAATTTTCATACATCGCATCTACTAAACCGCCCTGCTCCTTATCTTCTGCTAATTGCCAAAACATGATGCCGCCCAATTTTTTATCTTTCAAAAATTTCACTTTTGCAGCAATAGAACGTTCATCATCGAAAGTGGCAAAGAGTTTTTCTTTGCTACTGTATTGATAAGGCGATTGTGTTTTTTCATCAAAATAATACTGAAAGCCCCTCTCTTGGGTAAAATAAGTTTCAAATTTTTTAAAAGGCAATCCCTGTTTAAAATGCCCTTTTTGATACAAGCCATTGGTTGTATCGGGTACATATTCCCATATTCGGGCATAAATTGCGGCACCCACTATCAGTTTTTCCGCCGGCACTTTGTGTTTTAATAGCCAGTTGACGCATTTACTGGTGCTTTCTTTTTGTTTTTTATCACTGTGCAAAGGCGTGTGATGACCCGTTACTTTGCTGTATCCGTTGGTCAAATCATAGGTCATCAAATTGACGAAATCCAAATGGGGCATGATGGCTTTCCAATCCACCGATTTTTCAAGAAATTTTTCAAAACCACCCGCAGCGAAAGTCAAAATATATTGATTGCCCATCTCTTGACGCAGCGTTTTGACCAAAGCCGTAAAGTTTTCTTTATCCTCCTTCATAAATTTATGCCCGGGATAGCCTTCAATACTGGGATATTCCCAATCGAGGTCAATACCATCCACATTGTATTTTTTAAAAAATTCAATGGTCGTTTTGGCAAATGTTTGGCGGTGTTTTTCAGAAGCAAAAAGGTCGGAGCAAGGCGCACAACCACCCCAGCCACCAATCGAAACCATGATTTTCAATTTGGGATATTTTTCTTTCAAAGCCACTATTTGCTTCAATGATTGTTCTTGTTTTTCATTGGCAACTGTAAGGGTATCTTCCTTTATTTTTAAAAAACTGTAAATGATATGCGTGAGTTTTTCAACTGGATATTGCTTTATCAAATCACCATTGCCGGTATAATAAGCGATGATTTTATAATCGTTGACCTTTTGTGAAAAAGCCTCAACCATAAATAATAGAAAACAGTTTAAAAGAATAAATCTCGTTTTGGCTTTCATATGATTGCTTTTTTTGGCAAAATTTGGTTTTAGGATGAATTTGAGCGTAACATTCCAAAAGTTTGAAACTTTTGGAATGTTTTACCTGACAATTTGCATTTGCAAGAATACTGAGGGGGTGGATTTATAACCTGTTTTTTTAAAAAATCCTCTTTTACTTAATAATCTGTCGAATATGATCATTATTCCCTGTCATTTGCCAATGCCCCAAAGCAGTTGGAATATTGCCCATGGCATTCAATTGGTCAAAAAAGTCTTTTATTTTAAAAGGTACATTTTGGGCTTCTTTTAAGCGCGCCATTTCAGCCATGGCATTTTCAGCGAGGTATTTCCCAGTGATATAACTCGTGCCATAACCCGGTTGGCGCAGATACAAGTGTTGCTCAAAGGCGCGCAATTCTTTTTCCGTTTTCATCCAGCCGCGCGGCGTAAATTCAGTATGAATGCCCCCGGCTTCCTCCATGGTCATCTCGTTGGCGTGGGCATAGAGTGAGCCCAGCCCCCGCGCAGCCCGTTGAGCAATCAGGATATACACCATCTCTTTCACTCTCGGATTGTCATCGTACAAACCCGATTGCATAAACATTTCCTCGACTGCTGTGGCAAGCCCTTCATTGTGAGAAACAAAAATATTGTACAATAATGGCTTGCGTCGAATCTCATCTTGATGCGGTTCTTTATCCATCAAAGCCAATTCAAACCAATGGTAAAAATGCGAATACAACGGGCGAGGGTCATAATGCATGGTGATATTGAAAAAATTTCGTCTCTCTTTTGGAACAAATTTGCCGAGATGCGCTTGCAAAGCAGGGGCAAAATAGTCTTTGATGGTTAAAATGTCCTCTTTTTCCAAAAATGTCATAAAGCTTTGGGCGGAACGTTTGGCAAGTGCATCGTAGGCTTCGGGCGTAGTAGCTTCTTTGAGTTCAGGCAATTTGCGATTGCGGTGTTCCTCTAATTTGAGGGACGACCATGCACGGGCAAGTTCCCGTTTTAAAAGCATGACTTCATCATCCCATGTCATGGGCACCATGTTCACGTTTTGGAGATACCATGTGTAATTTTCTTTTCCAATGCCTGATGTACCCGTTTTGGTTTTGGCTTCTTTTTCTAACCACGCGACCAAATCGCCCGTTGAAGCCGTAGCCGATTGGATGGTAGCGACCAATTCAGTATCAGCTTTTAAATTGGGCTGTTCTAAAAGCTGTTTCAAATCATCCACTTGACCCTTAATATCCCGAATCCCCGCCACCCAAAGGTCTTTAGCATTGCCCGTCAAATTGCGTTGCGCTTGCAGATTTAAAGGGGTAATGGTTTTTAATTGACCCAATAATTTATTTCTATCGCCCGTACTGAGGGGGAAGGCAAATTGCCATAATTCAATCCGCGCATGATGCGTCGGTCCTTCGTGGTCTGGGACATCGCTGCGTTCCGTATAAATGGATTTATAAAAAGCTGGGTCACGCACCCACGGCTGCAAAATGCGGTAATTGAAATCAAAACCGTTCATTTCTGCCCGCACGATATGCCAATCTACTTTTTGTTCCACCGTCCACGAAGCGGTATCCATTGCCATAAGTTTGGCTTCCAGTTTTTTAAACTCCGGTAAACGCTTTTGAAAAGTTTCAGCCGTGTAATCGGGGGCGCCCTCGCGAAGGGGTGGCGTTTCAAAAGTGCGCCATTCCTTGAAAAGAACAACCAAATCTGTGTATTTTCCCGATGAAATAGCGGATGCCTGTTTACTATCGTTTTTACAGCCAAATTGTAAGAAAACTAAACAGATAAATAGGATAAAGTTTGGTTTTATATTCATTTTAATGGTTTTACGCTTGAAAAATGAAAAAATACTGAGGGGTGTCCTTTTTAAATATACTTCCGCAACATCTCCACACTCTTTCTAACTCCCGATTCAGCGGCTTCATTGCCCTCAAATTCGATGGAAATATAGCCTTGATAATTCACTTTTTTTAAAATATTGACGATACGTTCATAATCCAAATCAAGGCTGTACCACACGCCACCGCCGTAATAGGTTTTCGCTTGCACAAAACAAGTTTTAGACGCTATCATATCCAATTTATCGTAGGGATTTTCTAAAAAATTGCCGGTATCCATGAGTAATTGTAACCATGGCGAATTGATGGCTTCGTGAATCCGCAACATACCTTGTGGCGTGGCTGCCAAACCCCAATGGTTTTCTAACGCCAACAAAACACCCAATTCTTCGGCTCGTTTGACACATTCAGCC
>JANMYC010000388.1:0-3705 GCA_031381715.1 Saprospiraceae bacterium | reverse complement strand
AAGACATTTATTTGGGATGTTCAAACCCATGATGACGCTTCCACGGGCGTGATTATGAAATTGCAGCTTTTTAAAACGAGCAAAGGTGAGTTCGGGATAAAATTGGAAATTGGCAAGTAGTTCAAACCGTGTCATCCCGACTCTCGGGATGGCACGGATTTAATAATTAACCGTGCCATCCCGAGAGTCGGGATAACACGATTGGAAATTAGAAAATCAAATGTTTATGAAAATATTAAATCGTATTTATATCGTTTTATTCACCGTTTTGAGCGCTTCATTTGCCTTCGCTCAGTCGCCCGAGTTGCGGGTGCCGGCTACCCACGAAGCCAAGGAAATGGTTTTTTCAAAAGATGATAAATTGATGATTTCGTTGGGTGAAAGCGAGTTGAGGATATGGCGTACTGAGGGGCCTTATCTTTTAAAAACGCTGCCAATGCTGGGGAGTGACACGTTATATGATACCGATTTGCATATTTTAAAAGATAATTCAAAATTGATTATCAACCAAAATGGACGGGTGCGTATGCTCAATCTCCAAAACTTTGAATGGGAAAAATCAACGTGGAAAATTGAAAATCCTTCGACAACAGGCTTGAGTAATGACGGGAAGTTTTTGTATTATAATACAGGAAATAATAACACTTTAAAAATACTAAAATTAGATTTAGCGACGGGTAAATCTGCATTAATCCTCAGTTTTAAGGGGGGCGAAGACGTTTCTTTTGGTGGTAAAATATCTTTTAATGCCGATGAATCGCTTCTATTGGGTTCAAGTTTGATTGATAACGGAGGTGTTTTGATTGATTTAAAATCGAAAAAGATTCTTTACCATTTCAAAGAACCACAATGGCCTCTTTTCATTAATGAAGCGGGAAATATTATTGTGAGTAGCCAGATTTCGACGGGTAATGCCAGCAATGATACCTATTCCGTAAATCGGAAATATAAGGTGGAAGAGATGGAGCCATACACTCAAAAAGTGCTCCGTTCTATGACTGTAGCGACCAAATCGGATGATATTAAAGATTATAACGGCATTATTTGGATTGGCCATAACGGAAAAGATAAAATTTTATATGAAATTAATCAGCGTTTTTATACAGTCAATACCACGGATTTTACCCAAAGCAAAAGACAGCAAGTGAAGTTCACGACTGAAAGTTTTTCATCTAATTCGGCTTCGCTTTCAGCCGGTGGAAAGTTTGCTTTTTGGTCGGGTTATATGACGGCTTTCAAAACGGACGATATTAAAAAACCTTACTCATTTGGCATTTCACCTTATCAGCCTTTTATGTTGAGTGATGTGAGTCAAGGGAACGATTTGAAATTATTGGCTGGCAATCGAATAGTCAATTTTGATAATCGTGGCTTATCATTGACCCAATTACCGACGGGTTTGTTTTTTGATTTTCATTCAAGTTATCGCTATTTACCGAGCCAAAAACGGCTGTTTATTGAAGGTGTTGCTTTTAAAACTTTTAATGATACGCCGCCGTATGTCTATGATTTGAAGGATGATACGAGTAAATATAAGCCACTTGTTTTATCAAAAGAGCTTAATTATGATGTCTTGGCAATGAGGGAATATGATTCCTTGAACACCATTATTTTACTGAGCAGCGACCGCTTTTTTATCATGGATACGCGTACGCTCAAAGTAAAACAACAGGTGCTTTTCGGCGACGGGTTTTCACTCAGCGTGAACGTGGGGCAAACCAACGATGACCATATTTGTGCTTTATCGCCTGATAAAACAAAAGTGATTATTTCGCTTGCTAAAACCGACAGTCAAGACGATAATACGACCATTGTATGCTATGATTTAATCAATAAAAGAAAAATATGGAGTTATGAACCCAAAATGATGTGTTCAAATCCTGTTTATACTGAAGGGGGTAAAAAAATTAGGTTTTTTACAGAAAAAAAAGCCTTAGTGACGCTTGATGCACAATCGGGTAAAATGCTTTCGTCCACCACGCTGATACCTCAAGTTGATAATGTCAGCCAGTTTTCACCCACCCAAAAATATGTTTTAACTAAATCATTTAAGGAAGAACTATTCTTTGGTGGCATATCCAATTTTGATGTGTATGATGCGGTGACTAAAAAATTGGTGCTTTCGGTGCCGCAACAACGGACGTATTTCAGAGGAGCTGTTTTTATGTCCAACGATAAATATTTGTTGACGCAAGATGAAGACATGAAACTATGGGACTTGACAACGGGAAAAATGGTTGCCCGAATTGTCCTTTTTCAGAACAGCAATGACTGGATTTTATTGACCCCAGATGGTCGTTTTGATGGTTCTCAAGGTGGTTTGAAGCAATTATATTACGTAAAAGGTCAGGATGTGATTCCTTTGGAACAACTTTATGAAGGCTTTTACACGCCGGGCTTGACCAAACAAGTCTTAGCGGGAACGGTTTCAGAGGGAAAACAAGACATAAAAAATATCAAGTCACCCCCCTCAGTAAAACTGACTTACGAGCCTTCCAAAACTTATAAAGAGTTGCTTTTAGACGGGCAAATTATGGAAGTGAAAGTGGATAAAAAAATGGTGCAAGTGGTAGCGGAAGCAACTTGTAACGAGGGTGTTATTGAGGAAATTCGCTTGTACCACAATGGTAAATTGGTGGGCAATTCTACCCGTAATTTGGTGGTGGAAGATGAAAAAAGTAAAAGTGAAAAGAAGGTTTTTGATATAGAACTATTGGAAGGTGAAAACAGCCTCAAAGTGGTCGCTATTAATAGCCAACGCACGGAATCGAAACCCGATGAAATTGTGTTTATTTATAAGCCCAAAACGCCTTCTTCGATGGGCAGTGTGAATGAAATTACGCTCCACATGGTCGTTATCGGCATCAATAAATATAAAAATCCAAAATACAATTTGAACTATGCCATCGCTGATGCTTCCAGTTTTAAAGAAGCCATTGAAAAAGGTGGAATGAGCATTTTTACTAAAACCAATATCGTTTTTCTGAATGACGAAAAAGCCACAAAAGAGGGCATTTCAAATGAATTGGATAAAATTAAAGCAACTGCTACACCCAAAGATGTGTTCATTTTTTACTACGCAGGGCACGGTGTTTTAAACGAAAAAAAGGACTTTTTCCTTGTCCCTTATGATGTCACGCAGCTATATGGCAACGATAATGCTTTAGCCCAGAAAGGATTGAGTGCCAATCAGTTACAACAGTTTTCAAAGGATATAAAAGCTCAAAAACAACTATTTATTCTCGACGCTTGTCAATCAGCAGGTGCGCTCGACCAAATCGTGGCGGCTCGTGGTGCAGCTGAGGAAAAAGCCATTGCACAACTTGCTCGCGCTACAGGCACACATTGGCTCACAGCTTCGGGCAGCGAGCAATTTGCTTCTGAATTTGCGCAATTGGGGCATGGTACTTTTACCTATGTTTTACTGGAAGCACTGAGCGGTAAAGCGGATACGGGTGGCGATAAAAAGATTACGGTGAAAGAACTCGATGCATACCTGCAAGAGCAAGTGCCCGAAATCACAGCTAAATACAGAGGTACCCCTCAGTATCCATCGAGTTATGGGTTTGGGAATGATTTTCCGATTGGGGTGGTGAAACAATAAAATCTGAATTTTTAAATTGAAACAATGAAAATCAGGTATTTTATAGCTTGTTCAATACTATTTCAAAGCATTTTAGCCATTGCCCAAGAGCCAATGGTCGC
>JANMYC010000360.1:0-3772 GCA_031381715.1 Saprospiraceae bacterium | reverse complement strand
CAAACTGTACGATGCCTTCAAAACGCTGATGATTTGTCCAAAAAAACTTTTGTTTGGGGTGTTTAAAGTTCCATTCATTGTGCAACTTCCCCGTTACTAAATGGGCAATTTGCAAGCCCCAAGGACCAGCCATTAGCTGTGCATCTTTTCTAAAAAGGCGCACGGCGGGCGAATAAGTAATTAAGCCTTTAATTTCGGGATGGCGAGATGTCAAAAATAAACCCATCGCACCGCCGCCAGAAGTACCTATAACTACCACCGAATCCCCCAATTGCTGCGCAATATGCAGGGATTTTTCAGCTGATTGGTAATAGTCTTCAGCATTAAAATTAAGCAAATTAGCTTCACCATCATCCTTTCCGTGCTCTGAAAGGCGGGCTAAAAACATATTGCAGCCGAACGTTTTTGCAATATTTTCATCCACAGGCGAGCCCTCTTTATGGCTCGCTCCAAAGCCGTGAAGGTATAAAAAGGCTATTTTAGTTTTATCTTTTTTTAATGAATCCGCCCAAATTATGTGGGCCGCGTTATTGGTTTTTAGATTAGGCACGGCCTCTTCACTTGCTTTTATGGAGGCTTCTAATTCTGTAAGCGATGCAGCAGGGGTAAAGTTGGGTTTATTGAATGGAGGTTTGGGAGGTACAGGCCCTAAAAAATAGACAATAGCCGATAGTACTATCAGGCTTAAAAGGGCAATAGAAGTGATTTTTAGTATTTTAACGAGTCTTTTCATCCTGCTGTTTTGTCATTAAAGTAGATTTTCAAATTCACCGCTTAAAATACTGCTTTTTAGAATATCTCTCTATTTTTAATCAAATAATGTTTCTTTATTGCCATTATTGAAATGAGAAAAAACGGTTTCTATTTGCGATTCTAAAATACGGTTGGTAGAAAGAGTGGGTAATTTATCAGCGTCAAAAAAGCTTGCTTCAAGTATGTCGAAGCCAGCGGAAATGTCAGAAGTGTACATTTCACAATGAATAATGAGTTTGTAAATATAATGGGCTTCGGGTGGATGTGGATGGCATTTTTTATCAAAAATCGCTAAAATACTGAGGGGGGTCACATCCAAACCCGTTTCCTCCTTAACCTCTTTGGCAACGACTTCGGAGGGCGTCAAACCAATATCTGCCCAACCTCCGGGCAGCGACCACAAGCCATCTACCTTTTCTTTTACCAATAAGATTTGCTTTTTTTTGTTGAGGACGAATGCCCTAACATCTACCTTGGGAGTCGGGTAATCCTTTTCTATTTTATAGAAGTTGGACACGGTAGTGACGGGTTCATTAATCATGCGACCCATCAAATCAAGGCTAATATCCCTAATTTCGGTGTACCGCTCGGTATCATAGCCATCTTTGGCGTATAGCAGACCAATATCCGCAATGTTTTTGAGTCGCTTGATGTAGTTGAGTAATTCGTCTTGGAGCATGGGTTACTCTTTTATCCATTCTTTAAATACTATCGGATTGGAAGACATTTCGGCAGAACAGGCTTCAATCCATATTTTATATTTACCACTTTTTAATTGGTGATGAATCGTTGAAAACCGTTCTATATAACCCTCTCCTACTATCCCCAAATCTAAATCACGGCTTATTTCTTTATCTTCACTGAGCACCCTCAAACAGACATTCCCCCCTTGTTTCATTGTAAATTTAAGGATTAAAAAATCATTTTCACTCATCTGAAGGTCAAAATTTTCAAGAATGGCTAATTTTTCATCAATCGGCGCCAAAGGCACTTCATTTTCAACCTTTTTAACCTCATTTTCAACTATTTCGGGTACTGAGATGTCCGTTGGTGAAGCGTTTATAACTGGCTCTACTTCAGCCAATGACACAACATTTTGAGTCGTATCTATAACTATTTTAGGGATAAGAGCCGTTTTAATGGTCGTGATCAATGAATCTAAAAGCGGTGTAGAAATGGTACTATCTACATTTTGGATATAATCACCCGTCAAATCCCACAATATCACTCCTTTTAGCTTCTTTTCAACAATATATTGGGCTTTTAGCGCGATTGAGCGTTCATTATCATAGCTTAAAAACGTATTCAAACTATCTTTTCCCGTTAAATAAGGCACCTTTGCGGCATCATCCCAATGCTCATTAAAGTGCTCTTTTTTATTTAAAATATTATAAAACATGGGCGAACCATCGTCTTCTTTGAATAAAATTGTATCCACTTTACCCGTTAAAAGAGATGAAAATGTTGAATTTCCTTCCGTTTTTAGCGAACGTCCGTAAAAAGAAAGTCCCATATTTATTTTTTCAGTAGGAACACCGTATTTCGAGGTTAAGAGATTGATGGTACCATCAATATGGCTTTGTGAACTATCCCCCACGGCAGCATAAAGGGGCGAATTATGCCCCGCTTGCTTATCCCACGCACCATGAAAATCATAAGTCATCATGTTTATAGACGTCAATAATGGATGTACATCTGCCCACTCAATATTTTGCATGGCACTCTCAAACGCGCCAAAAGCGGCTGTTAAAAGGTACATTTGCCCCGTTTTAACACTCAACGAATCCAGTTGCTCTTTGATACCCCTCAGTAAAAACGTGAAATTTTGCTTATCGTAAGGCTTCCCGTAACGGTCAGCAACGCCAGGGTATTCCCAATCAATATCGATACCATCCAATTTATATATTTCTACCAATCGGCGACATTCCAAAGCAAAAGTTGTTCGTTTTGAAGAGTCTTGGGCAATGTCGGAAAACAAATCAGATTTTGACCATCCACCAATCGAAATCAAAACTTTAGTACCCGCTTGGTGCGCTAAATCCACGAGAGAAGTATTCGGATAATGGCTTATTGGTTCGGTTTGGTAATTGATTTTACCCTGTAGCAACACTTCATCTGCCCACGAATCCAAACCAGAAATTGTCCCATCTTTATTGGGTTGAAAAAATGCGTAATTGATAATGGAATATTTCGAATAGACGATGCTCTCAGGATTGACAAGTTGGTTTCGATCGTACCATTGCCACGACGGATAGTAGCCAATTACTTCACGGGGCAATTGCGCTTTTAAGTTTTTCATGGAAATAAAAAAGCTTAAAAAAAGGGAAATTCTGAAGAAATAAGGCATTGTGTTATGTCCGATAATTTTTTTAGTTTCTCAATAGTCTGTTTAAAAAAGGTGAATATGGCTTGAAATAGACTCTCTATTTTCACTTTAGGGTTTTTCAACCACTGATTTAACGCCCTTTTTCAATTTATATGATAAAAATAAGAAAAAATATTAAAAATTGGTGCATAAATCGGATATTTGCCGCTCTATTGGAGAGTTATAGCAAAATAGCTTCCAAAAATGTCAATCATCATTTATTGACGGTTTCAAGCAAATTAGAAACCTTAAAATCCCTTTTAAAATTAAAATAGCAATTCATTATGCACGATTCATTTGATTTAGATAGAGAAAAAGTCTTTAAAAAATACGAAACTAAAGTTAAAAAATTAGGTTTCAGAATTGATAAACAAGACCGGACTCGCCCGTGGGGCGGTTTTTTTGTGATTGATGAAACCCAAGCACCCCTTTTCATCGAAACATATTTTCCACATCTTTCGCTCGCGGATTTTGCGGGTTATAACAAGTTGAGCCCGAAGATTCTTTTAGTCGCTCCGCACAAGCGTTTATCATGGCAGTATCATTTCCGCCGTGCTGAAATTTGGAAAGTTGTTGGCGGTGTAGCTGGTGTAGCGATAAGCGATACTGATGAGCAAACAGAGGTTCAAAAACTACCATTAGGTACAATTATCA
>JANMYC010000327.1:0-1792 GCA_031381715.1 Saprospiraceae bacterium | reverse complement strand
CTTGTGAGCAGGACTGTTTTTTAAGGCTCAAAAGGTGTGTTTTTATTGAAATAAATTATGAATTAAACCCATATAAAATAAATAATTAAAACCGTTTTCTCATAAAAGGTGTACAAAAAATAAATGATTGGGTACGAGGATTGTTTTTGGGAAGTATCGGCATTTTATTTGAGCCATTTTAGGTGGGTTATATTGCCCGCACTACAAAACATTTATTCGATAATCATGCAACTCATAGCCCATAAATCATTCACGCGCATATCACAAGATGCCCTTGCCGTTTATGCCAATCAAGTGATTCAATTAATGTCCGAAAACCCACAGTTTTCACACCTCAAAGCCGAAATAGACGCCTTGAAAAAAAGCTATGATGCCTTTTTTATCGCCTTAGTCAATATTGTCAACGGTGGCAGAATCGCCACGCTCGAAAAAGAAAATCGTAAAAAAGACCTATTAAAACAAATGAACACCGTGGCTACTTTGGTGGATTTTCAAGCCCAAGGCGATGAGAGCATCATATTAGCAGCGGGCTTTGATGTCCATAAAACCCGCAAATCGTGCACAGGATTACCCGCTCCAAATGTTTTAAAAATCGTGAATGAAACTGAAAAAGGTCTCGTCACCATTCAGTTGGAAAAAGTCGCAAATGTACTTGTCTATGGCATTGAAAAACGCATTAAAACGGAAGAGCCCACCGAATCCACTTGGATAAATGGCGATTATACGTCCGCTTCTCGCACTCAACTCAGAGGACTTGAATCGGGCAAAACATATCAATTTCAAGTCCGAGCCGTTGGCAAAGGCGGTTTGGTGAGCGCGTGGTCAGCGATGCAAGAGGTGTTTGTGTCGTAGGCTTATGGAGTTTCTAATTTATATAGTTTCTAAGATAAAATTAGTTTGTACAATAGTAGACAATTAGTCATTCCGTATTTGTAGTAAAACTTTCCAAAAGTTTGAAACTTTTGGAAAGTTATGCTTCAAATTTAAGCACTTTTGCTTAAAAAACACTTAAAATACTGAGGGGGGTAAGAATCTATTTCCCAATCTTAAAAGGTTTTACACTTTTTTTAAACTTCTCCCCAAACCCAGATTCACTGGGATTGTATTCCCCTATAATATCGGCATTGACACCCATTTTGGGGATTTTATTTTCACAACCCAATGCCCAATAAATGCCATTGAGCGCCAATTTACGCATTGATACTTCTTTGAAATCAAAGGGATGTCCTAACGTAGTAAAAAAAACACGAGCCGATTTACCGCTTTTAGTGGCGTAGGATTTTGTCCACGCCACAGGATTTGTCAAAGGATATTCATCTAATTTACCCGCTTTTTCATGGGCAGACTTTAGCGATTTGCCTTCTAAAAACGTAGTACAATTACCATTAAGTTTCCATTTACCACCATCCACGTGATAGAGCCATGAATAGGCTTGAAATGGTTGCACGCCATTTAAAATAGGCGTATTTTCACCTTTTAAATAAACTGATGTTAGCGGCATTTCATTATCGCCGAAATGACCGTGGTGCGTTATCCATTGCTGCCCATAAACTTTGGCGGGCCAGTCATTATTGAGGTAAAACATGGAAGTATCTGTTTTATACATAAACGTATGGGTCGCCGTGCGAAAACCCACAATGGTTTTACCAGATTCCGAATAATCCGTAATCATTTTAGCTTGGTTCTTTGGTAGTTCCCGCCAACGGGTAAAAACGACCATCAAATCAGCCGTTTTCAAAGCCTCCAAACCGACGATATTATTATTGACATTCGGATTTATAAAACCCGCACT
>JANMYC010000889.1:0-3753 GCA_031381715.1 Saprospiraceae bacterium | reverse complement strand
AAAATGAGCCGAAAGGAATGATTTTTCAAGACGTCAAAAACCACGGTTGGGAGCGTTTTGGACCCAATCATGCCAATGATACCATGCGTTCGTTCCCAGAAGGTGCTTGGATGACAAAGCATAACGGAACTTATTACCTACAATTTGGCTCGCCGGGTACTGAATACAATGTGTACGCCAATGGTACATACGTGAGCGATAATCCATTGGGGCCTTTTAAATATGCGCCCAATAATCCGATTTCGTACAAGCCCGGTGGATATATGTGTGGCGCAGGGCATGGCAGCACTTTTAAGGATAATTATGGCAATTATTGGAATACAGGCACGCCATGGATTGCCGTGAATTGGCCCATGGAGCGCCGTTGCTCAATGTTTCCCGCGGGCTTTGATACTGAGGGGTTGATGTATTCAAATACTCGTTTCGGTGATTTTCCCCATTTTTTACCGACTAAAAAAATGGAAAACAGAAATGAGCTTTTCACGGGTTGGATGCTTTTGAATTATAAAAAACCGTGTGTGGCGAGCTCCTCGAGAGACACTTTTACGGCTAATCGGGTTTGTGATGAAAATCCCCGCACATTTTGGGTAGCTGATAATAAAAAAGCGGGTCAAACGCTGACGATTGATTTGCAAGAGGAACGGGAAGTAAAAGCGTTTCAAGTCAATTATACAGATTATAAATCGGACATTTTTTATAATGATACGAATGTGTATATCCAATTCAGAATGTATTATTCTCTGGATAATAAAACATGGCACCTTATGTGCGACCTCGCGCGCGACAAACAAGACCGCCCCAACGCGTATGAGGAATTGCCCAATCCTGTGCAGGCGCGCTACGTTCGCTACGAGCATGTGTATGTAGCGACGCCAAATTTAGCGGTGTGTGATATTCGCATTTTCGGCAATGGCTTGGGCGCAGCACCTAAAACGCCTACCAGTCTGAAAGCTTCTCGACAAAAAGATGAGCGCAATGCGGATATTAGTTGGGATAAAGTAACGAATGCAGTCGGTTATAATATCCTATGGGGCATTGCTCCCGATAAACTCTATGAAACGTATCAAATTTGGGGAGATGAACCCAATAAATTGGAATTAAGAGCCGTTTCAGTTGGACAAAAATACTATTATAGCATTGAGGCTTTTAACGAAAATGGTGTATCGAAGCAGAGTGTGGTGGTGGGGCCGAATTGAGTGAATAGATGTACAAAATCGCCTAAACTCATTTTATCTTTTTTTTAAACGGGCTGTCTGCGTTAAAAATAAACTAAAAAAAGTATTTTTACGCCTTAATTAAAAAGACAGCATGATTGAATCAGACAATAACCGCGAACTTATTGATAATCCGCACTTTTTAGAGGAGAATCCATCTGGAGAGTTTAAGCAACCCCAGAAGGACTGGACACCTTTTAGTGTGTTGGCGATTTGTATGGGCTTATTCATAGGAGGTAACTTGGTAGGGAGTGCATTGATGTTGGGTTTGGCAGCGGCAGAAGGTCTTGATTTCAATGCTGTCATTAAAAGCTTGAGTGAAAACTCGCCTATTGGTACGCGCAATTTTATGTGGCGGTGATGCTTATCAATCATTTATTTTCCTTCATTATTCCATCTTTGTTGACGGGTTGGATAGTTTATAAAAATAACATTTTCGGATATTTTAAGCTCACAAAAGCACCCAATATTCGCATTGTCATTTTAGGTTTTGTGTTCCTTGTGGTGAGTATTCCTTTGGTGCAATATGCTTATCAAGTGAATAAAATGCTTCCATTGCCAGAATGGATGCTGGATATGGAAAGCAGCACGGGTAATATCCTCGAAGCCATTATTTCAAAAGAAAATTTTTACGAAGTCATTATTAATGTTTTTCTGATAGCCGTGATACCGGGTATTGGTGAGGAATTGATGTTCAGAGGCTTGATTCAGCAGCAATTTGGTCGTCTTTTACAGAATGAACACTTGACGGTTTGGTTGTCAGCTGCATTTTTTAGCGCTATTCACATGCAGTTTCAGGGATTTTTAGCTCGTTTGATATTAGGGGCATTATTGGGTTATCTATTGATATGGTCAAGGAATTTGTGGGTGCCGATGATAGTGCACTTCTTAAATAATGGCTTACAGGTAATCATGATATACGTCATGAATATCAAACCGAGTGAAATGGATAAAATAGAGCAAGGCGAAAAAATACATTGGACAATGGGCGTGGCATCGTTGATGCTGGTATTAATAGTAGGCAAATACATCAGTGAAAACCACAGTGGAGCTCCAAAAATCGTCAAAAAAGACGAAAATACTGAGGGGTGGTAAGGAAAGTGTTTAGTTTTTTGTGTATAGTTTTTAGAACATATTGATAATCGGTATTCTTCTGAAAACGAAATATGAAATACTTGCGTGGTAAGGAATTGATGTAAAAAATTTCAAAACCATACATGAAAGTTATTAAGCCACGAATTCATCGGATTACACGAATTACACCAATCCACGTGTTGACAATTTTAACTAATTTCACGAATAAATTGCCCTTAAGGGCAATTTTAGTGTCATTCGCAACAATTCTGTCAACATCTAAATTAGTGTAATTCGTGTAATCCGATGAACCTGTCTGCCGACAAAGGCAGGTTCGTGGTTCAAAATACCTAATAATGTTTTTATGTATGGTTTCAGATAAAAAATAAAATTGAGAAATCAGACTTTAAATTTTAAATACCTATAAATTTTAATGACAACTTTACAACAAAGGGCTCTAACAGCAGTTGTATTCGCAATAGTTATGCTCGTGGGGTTATTTTGGAATGATTTGAGTTTTGAAATACTTTTTAGTGTAATAGGCTTGGGTTGTTTATGGGAATTCACTCTCTTAACTTTAGGTACAAATGCTGCTTTTAGAGATAGGATTCTGTTGTACAGTATAGGCACTTTATTTTACTTCAGTTTGCCCATTGTCAATCATTTTTGGGTATTTACCCTTGGTTTTTGCTCTACACTCTCGCTTTTATCCACTGCTTTTTTAGTTTGGAAGCTCTTTTTTCAGCCAGAGAAAAAAATATCGAAGCCGGTTATTTATTTTCTAAGTTTCTTTTATGTCATTTTTCCATTTTTTCAAATACAAGGTTTAGCGGATAATCTCTATAATTTCCTTGGGTACAATCCCATTTTGGTTTTTATTATCCTTTTAATGACGTGGGCAAATGATACTTTTGCTTATTTAATAGGCTCTAAAATTGGTAAAACACCCCTTTATCCCAAAATTTCGCCTAAAAAGACGTGGGAAGGAACCATCGGTGGCGCTATTTGTTGCGGCATTGCGGCGGCATTGTTGTCAGTATTTTTAGTGGGAAAAGATAGCCACGGCTTGGGTTGGTTTCAGTATTTGGTAACAGGTTTTATCGTCGGTGTATTTGGCACGGTTGGCGATTTGGTGGAAAGTATGTTCAAACGCAATGCTGGGGTGAAAGATAGCGGCACATTTATGCCCGGTCACGGTGGCTTTTTAGATAGATTTGACGCTTTTTTGTTTGTTGTACCCATAGCTTTTTTTTATATTATTATCGTAAGATGGTGGGTTTAGAAGCTAAACATTTAGCTTTGTATCATCCAAATTTTTGGGTTTTCATTTTTAATTAAAAAATTTAAAACCATACATAAAAGTTATTTAGCCACGAATTAACGAATTTCACTTATTTAGATGTTGACAAATTTTATCTAATTACCCGAAATTGCCCTGAAAGGGCAATTAATTAGCGCAATTCGC
>JANMYC010000882.1:0-2426 GCA_031381715.1 Saprospiraceae bacterium | reverse complement strand
CGATTTTTTTTTATTTATGTGTAAATCAGTGTAAAATCAGTCTTAATCTGTAAAATCAGTGGCTAAACGGAGCGTAAGCGACTATCTGGCTAAGCAATTACTTAAAATTTAAAATTTATTTTAAGGATTTTAAAATCTATTTATATATTTGCGTAATTGATTACGTAACTGCATACATAATATTTTAATAAAAAAATGAAAACAATAGAAAAATTAGGAGAATTGGCTTTGGCGAGCCGTTTGCGACGACTCAGCGATGTATTTATGCAGGATACAGAACGGATATATCGAAACTTGAATCTTGAATTTGAGCCTAAATGGTTTCCCGTTTTTTATTTGCTTTCTGAAAAATCCCCCCTCAGTATAATGGCGATTTCTGAGGAGTTGGGAGTGTCGCATCCTGGAGTAATTCAGATTATTAAGGAGCTCGAAAAAAGTGGATTGGTATTTTCGGAAAAAGATGCTTCCGATAATAGAAAAAGGATGGTTGCGGTCTCCGAAAAAGGGCTTGAAATGCTGCCTCGATTGCAACTGGTTTGGAAAGCTATTGTAGATACAAATTTAAAAACTTTGCAATCTCAAACGCATAATTTACTTTACGCAATTGAGGAAATGGAAGAACTTTTAGAAGAAAAAAATCAATATCAACGCATCATGGAAACTATCAAAAATCAACAACTGAACGAAGTACAAATCATTGATTATCAATCTATTCACCGGGGTAGTTTTAAGAATCTGAACGTGGCTTGGATTGAAAAATACTTCAAAATTGAACCTTCCGATTTGGCTCAATTAGAGAATCCAGAAGGCTATATTTTAGAAAAAGGGGGCTGGGTTTTATTAGCTCAAATCAGCGATGAAATAGTGGGTACTGCAGCTTTAATTAAAAGCTCCGATACCTTTTTTGAATTGGCTAAAATGGCTGTTGATGAAAAGCATCAAGGTAAGCAAATTGGTAAAAAATTAGCCATTGCAGCCATTGAAAAAGCGCGTGAAATGGGGGCAAAACAGCTTTTTTTAGAAAGCAACAGAAAGCTGACACCAGCATTGAATCTTTATAAAAGTGTCGGTTTTAGAGAGGTGAAATTAAGAGATTCGCCTTATGAAAGAGCGGATATTCAAATGCTTATTGATTTGTAACGCGGAACTCCAGTTCAGCAAGCATTGGGTATTTTAAATACAAAACTGGGGTTCCGCGTTACTTGAGTAATTTCTCAACTTCTGGCAACATCAAACCCGTCCATTGACTGTATTGCTTAGCTGATGGATGCAATTTATCACCAGCCACAAGGCTCGGATCTTTTAAGCCTTCACGTGAAATGGGGGTAATATTGATGTAAAGGATACCCGCCGCTTCAGTAATTTGGCGATTGGCAGCGTTGTATTCATCAATTCCTTTGCTGATGCTTTCTTTGCCACCTCCAAAAGGCGTGTAAGCATAATCGGGAATGGAAACAACAAAAACACGCTTTTTATTGCCATTAGCGTACCGAATGGCATCATTTAAGAGGTTTGTAAATTCCGTTTTATACTGCTCAACTGGGCGATTCCGATATTGATTATTCACGCCAATTAGCAGGGAAACCATGTCATATTTATTGCTTTCAATATTTTCGGCATCAATTCCTTTGCGCAGTTCATCAGTTGTCCAACCTGTACGGGCAATGTTTTTTAATGATGAAACATAAAATCCTTTTTCTTTCAAGGCTTCTGCCAGTTGGTTGGGGTAGCGTTCTTTTTCTGCCACGCTTTCGCCGATGGTGTAAGAATCTCCTAAAGCCAGATAAGTGATACTTGTCAAGTTGGTCGGATTGGTATTGGTTGATGAATTCATCGGGGATACTGAGGGGGTAGATTCTTTATGGCAATTAAACATAAAAAAGACCAAAACTACTAAGAAAATAAGATTTTTCATATTGAATGCGGATATGATTTATTATTAAAATTTCAAGTTTAATATTTTTTAGGAAATAAATAGTTAAAATAGGATTTGTCAATTCAAAACAAAATTCAATTTAATCTATTGATTATCAACTATTTGCATTTTAAATTTAAAAACAAATATTGAATTTTGTATTAAATTTTATCGCTTAAGAGCTGCATATTTGTATTGTAATAAAACTCTGTGAACAACTCAAAGTTGAAAGAAAAGTTACCAGTCTTTTTCATTAAAATCAACAATTGAGTATAGATACATAATATTTGTTTTTTATTTAAAAATTTAAATTATGTCGTAAAATGGCTTTTGGGGATGCGTGGTTGCTCTATTTTTTATATATTTGCAATAAGAAAATATTTTTTATTTATCTTTAATATGAAAATTAATCAAACTTAGTGTGACAATAATTCCAAATTATTTCACAGTCTCTGTATCATAACTTACGTGAAATACCTTTTTTAGGTTTTGCGGAAGGTACAGATTGCCA
>JANMYC010000122.1:0-2416 GCA_031381715.1 Saprospiraceae bacterium | reverse complement strand
CAGTAAGGCGGTGCTTTTTTCTAAAATTCAAGCTCTATTTCTTCAAATATTCCAAAGCCAAAGCCATCAACTTCTCGGCTGCCGTTCGTGATTTCAAAGCTGTAAAATCCCGTGACGTATTGTCACCTACCTCATACACAAGGGCTTCAGCGTTAAATTCTCGATTAAAAAAGGCTTTTGAAATGACGCCGGGTGCAATTTTACTCGGTCGGGCATTTACTTTATAATCGGGGATGGCTTTTTCCAATTCCGTAAACCAGCGTTTTATTAAGCCATCTAAATTAGTAGGTTTTTCAGTGGTATTGGTGTAAAAAATATCGTCCCAAGTAGAGTGAAAATCAATGCCGAAATAGAGTTTCCTACCCGTATTATTGAGCTTTTTCCTTAAAAAATCACGCACCATTTGCGTTTCAGGTTGATTAAAATCTGCCCAATCGCGGTTAAGGTCGATGCCACCCGTGTTGTGTCGCCAATGCCCATTGTCCACGCCATCGGGATTCATTATGGGTACAACAAAGACGGTGTATTCTTTTCTAAACTGTCGCGCCGTTTCAGAATCCGAACACAGCGTTTCCACAAAAGATTGCAAGGCTAAAGTCCCCGTTACTTCGGGTGGGTGCAGTCTGCCTATTACAATCATCATTTTAGAATCCGATTTATCCTCTCCAATGCGGAGGCATTCTAAAGGGCGATTTTGGGACGATTTTCCTATAATTTCTCTTGAAACAAAGGACTTTTTCGTTAATTCTTTCGCCCATTTACCCACCACTTTAGTCGTCAACATCTCTTGTGCCGCTACCCAAGTTGGGCGTTCATCAACCCTTATGCGCACGTAAGCGGATTCAGAAAGAGCATTTTCTTGAAATGTTGCTGCCTTAATAGTTGTATCTTTTTCAAGGCGACAATCAGATGAATCAACGGTTCGCCAAGTGAGTCCATCGCGGCTAATTTTAGGAAAATAACGGTGTTTGGCATTCAAATACGTCAAATGAATCCAAACCGTGCGAGGCGTTTTAGCGGATATTTTAAACCCATACCAAGCACTTGGATTGATGGGATAGTTTTCAGCCGCAATAATGGCTGTATATAAGGTGTCGTTATCTTGCGTAATGCCATTGAGCCTTGCGCCCGCAAAATCGTTGTCGAAAGTAATACCACCCAAAGTCCGTTTGCCGCGCCATTGTGGAATGATGGCGTGGTTGCGGGTGTCCACTTTTTCATTAGTGGTGGCTTGACCTTGAAATACAGGGGAGGCAGTTTGAGCGACCCCCTCATTATAAAGAGGGAAAAGGAGTAAAAAATAGAAAATTATGTTGGTTCTTAATTTCATTATCACATTCGTTTTTAAAATTGATACAAACAAAAAGTAAGACGGCAAGCAAAGGTTTTTTTACTGTTTTTTAATAAAAATAAAAGACTTAAGTGCGTGGACAGAATTAATCTTAGGAAGCCTTTAAGGCTTCCCTGAGATTTCAAACTACTGAAAATCAATTGTTTACGAATATAATTCAGATAAAATATTCTTTTAATTAATTTTATCTAAGCACTTATTACGCCTTAATCAATTGAACCGTTTATTCGAATGGGCATTGAGAACACTTACCCCCTCAGTATTTGCAGAAAATTGCGACCTTTTTTACGTTAAAACATTCTGCTTAATTGCCTGTTTTTAGATGAGTTTTAGATGTGTCAAACTCAAAAAACTTAAAAAAAATGCCTAAAGAAATGAATGTAGATTTGGATAATATCGCCATCAATGATATTCAGTATAATTTAGCTGAGGTAGAGGCTTTAGCGTGGAAATTACTGGTGCGTGGTGCTGCGAAACCGAAAGACGGTTTTCACACTTTGACCTTGGCGACGGGCAACGATAATGGATTACCAACCCTTCGGACTGTAGTGCTCAGGAAAGCAAATGAGATAAACAAAACTTTATTTTTTCACACTGATACACGGTCGCGCAAGTTTGCAGACCTCTTAAAAAGACCTCAGGCTGCAGTGTTGCTCTACGATGCACACCGTCGCATTCAACTCAATCTGACCATGACCGTTGTTTTACACACCACTGATGAGTTGGCTGACGCTTGTTGGGCAGCGACAAATGCGAAAAGCCGGCGTTCCTACATGAGCCTTGATTCACCCAATGCAATTTCCCAAAAACCAACGTCAGGTTACGCTGAATGCTTTGAGTACGAGGAACCCACTGCTGAGGAAAGCCACATCTTTAGAGAAAATTTTGCCGTCGTCGAATGCCAAGCACAGCATTTGGAGTTCCTTTTTTTGAATTTTAAAGGCAACCGAAAAGCGGGTTTTGAGTACGAAAACGGTGTTTGTTGCCTTAAAAACTGGCTTGTCCCTTAGATAATGTTTATTTTTTACTTTATCCTTTATCCCTAAAGTAAAAAATAAACTACCC
>JANMYC010000877.1:0-8162 GCA_031381715.1 Saprospiraceae bacterium | reverse complement strand
ACGCTTGACTATCTGTTTGATAATCAAGCATTTGTGATTTAGTACCCCCTCAGTATTTCGCCCATTTTCCCCTCAATTTTTCATCAAAGAGCGTAAAAATTGCTCATTCAAAAGGTGACATTCGGTTTCGCACACGCCCGTTGTGACAAGCGGATTGGTACCCCATTTAGGCACTTTTTCGGTTGAAAGTATGTTAAATTCTGATGTAAAACCACCCACATAATCCACTGAAACACCATAAATAATGTGCGGTATTTTATGGTGGCGAATGACATACGAACACATGATACACGGCTCGTGCGTTGTGAACATTTTAGCGTGATTTAATATGTCAGAATAACCATTTTGTAGGGCATCTCTAATGGCTAAAATCTCCGCATGGTTGGTTATATCGCCCGTAGCTTTACCCGATTCTATGCCTTTACCTATTATTTTGTCTTCAAAAACAAGGATTGCACCGACGGGCGGGTTGCCATTTTTAAGCGCAATTGCCGCCAAATCAAGGCAATGGCGCATGTATTTTTCATAATTTTGTGGCGCAGGTATGGTTTCTAATTTTTCCATTTCCTTATTTCAATTTTCGGTCTGTTTCTTCAATCGACAAATCGTTGATACTCGCAAATCGTTTACACATAAAACCATTTTCATCAAATTCCCAATTTTCGTTGCCATAAGCCCGAAACCATTGACCGTTTGCATTTTGATATTCGTATTCAAACCTCACAGCAATGCGATTTCCGTTATGCGTCCAATATTCTTTTTTAAGTTTGTAATTGAGTTCTTTGTGCCATTTGTCGGTTAAAAATGCGACAATTTCGGCGCGTCCATTCACAAAAATATGTCTATTGCGCCATTCACTATCCACGGTATAGGCTTTTGAAACCCGTTCGGGGTCTTTGCTGTTCCAAGCATCTTCTGCCATTTGAATTTTTTGCTTGGCGGTTTCCTCCGTAAAAGGAGGAATGGGTTGTTTGATTTCCATTTTTATTTTTTAATCGTTAAAATTTAATTAGGGATTGAAAGGTGAATAATCCAAGAATTCCCAATCTACTTTATGGTGGTTTTCTGTTCGCAGCCATTTTTCGGTTTTAAACAGCCAAAACCGACCTGTTCCGCCCGTTTTTTGCACATCTATTTCTGTTTTTTGGTCAAAAAGCAATTCGGCTTTACCCGTTAATTGCAAGGTGTTACCCTTTTCAAAATCAATAAAAAGGAGACCAACATTAGGATTTTGAAAGATATTCCCGAATGTATTAAACATACTATTACCGCGGTAATCAGGTATTTTTAGGGTGAAATCATCTAAAATTTCTACAAATTCCGCATTACCGCCCCGATGATTGACATCTAATCTGCCCTCATTGCTTTGGCTACCGACAAAAAATGTATCGGCTTTTGTTATCCAATTTTTTTCTACTGCATCTAACTTTTCCCCTTGAAAAATAGTGGGTATTATTTCAGAAAATTTATCAGGCAAAGAAATGACTCTTTTCTGAATATACTTCGGACAATTTGGGTAGGCTTCTTGAATTTTCACCTCAATTTTACCATTTTGGATTGTGGGAACACCGTTGATTTTGAAACGTCTTCTACTCGCCAATTCAATGAAAAGTAAGCCAATTTGAGGTGTTTTTGCTATGTTTTCATAGAAAATATCGCTCTTTGCGCTACTTATCAAGTTTCCATCGAAAACCAAAGCATTGGGATTTGGCACTTTGACAAACCCAAAATCACCAATCAAAAGCGATGCCCACACTTGACCATTTTTGTCCACACTACTCACAATTGCCATCGGTTGTTTTTCAATAAAATTGATAGCACCCGCCATAATTGTGTCCGTTATAACGCTTCCACTTCTTTCGGCATTAAGCGTTTCACCTACGCTTTGTTGAATGGCTTTTTCGCCATCGTGATAAACTTCACTCATCATAAAAATTATTTTAGAAAAGGTGTTTCAAAAGAGATAAATTTAGATAAATCCCTTTTGAAACGACCTTTTTGAGTTTAAAAAATGAGTGTATTAAAACCCTCTTTTCTTAATTTCACAAAGCTTGACAATCCGCTTGTGCCAGGCACTTTATTGTCTGTGACCAAATCAAAACCAGACGCATTTGCCCCAAAAGCATCTACACAACCGCAAGAAACGCCCTCAATTTTGTCTTCAACGGCAGTGTAAAGCGCATGAAGCATGTGGTCGGGCTTTTGCAATTGCTCAATCCAGCGCGTGCCCGCGCCTTGAAAAATGATTTTCACATCTTCTCCCGCCGCTTTAAAATCGTAGGCAGCCGCCAAACCATTGAATACCCGCCCGAGGGCTTCTTCTGTTCCCGTTTTTGGGTCGGAAAATATCACGACCGCTGTTTTTTCACTCATTTTTATTTTTTTTTAATTGTTAAATAATTATTTACCGAACGTTCGTTAAATTTAAAATACAAAAAAAATTTATCCTTCCAGATACATTTTTTTGACGGTTTTTAAAGCCAATTGAAAGGCATTTGTAGAACCTAATCCTTTTGAAATAACCAAACTGCCTTGAATATTAATCAAAGTTTGAAATGCTTTTTCGGTCGCTACATCTTTGGTAAAACCGAACGAAACGCCCAATGCCGTAAACCCATCTATCCACAATTGCAGTGTTTCTTTTACTTGTTCTCCAAATATTTCAAGGCTTGCGTCAAGCGACATCGCCCTAATAATGCAACTATTTTCACCATTATTGTACAAAGCCCCGATATTTTGAAGCACTTGTTCCAGCCGTTCAGAGGGCAATAGGGATGCATCGGTTAAAAGGGCATAGATATTTTTTTCCACCCACTCATTGACATAAGTGAGTACAGCCGCCGCAATTTCCTTTTTACCATCGGGAAATCTGTGGTACAGGCTCGCTTTTTTCAAGCCCGATGCTTCCGCCAATTCGTTAAGGTTTGCACCGTCATATCCTTTCATCATCAGCACGGACATTAAACCGTCTATAACGACTTGATTTTCTACCTTTTGTGGTCTCATAGGGCAAAGGTAGGCGCTACTTTAAATTTTACCAAACGTTCGGTAATTTATTTTTTAAATATTTTAGACCCCTCAGTATTTTGGCGTTTTAAGCCACCTGATGTTCAGGGCAATCCATCCGAAATGAAGATTTTTCGAGCGTTTTTTTGAGTAATTGGCAATAGTGCCCCCCCTTAGTATTTTGCAAAAACTGGCAGGTTTGACACATCCTTTGAATGGTTATAATGCCTGCTTTATGCAACCGATAAATGATTTGTAGGAGACTATCTAATAAAATTTCTTTCTGTTCAGCACTCAAAGTGTCAAAAGAAGCGAGCATAGGATTTGCAAATAAAGTGGCTTTTTCAATGGTCGTTTCGCCCAATTTCGACAATTGCATAGTGTAACTACGGGTGTCTTCTGCATCTATTTCTTTGTTAATTAAGCCTTTTTGAAGCAATATTTTTACGGCATCGCTGACGGTGGCTTTGGTCATATTGAACTCTTGGGCTAAATAACTGACCTTACATTTTTCGATGCTGTGAAATTTTAAAAATATCAATATCTGTATTTGTATTGGGCTGATATTCAATATTTTAGCCTCATTCCATAGCAATACACGGAAGGCTTCTGACAGCCTTTCAAGAGCCGATACGATGCGCAATTCTATCTGCGAATTTTGCGCTTTTAAGTTGAAAACGCTTTGTTCTGTCATGGTGTTTTTTTTATCTCCAATAATTATTAGCGGCTGCAATCGTGGCAAATTCGGTCGCCACAGTTTGTCCGATTTGAATGAGTAACGCTGGGTCATTGGCGTAAATCTCCCTCTGTTCTGTTCTTTTTGATTCAACGGGTTGCGTCAATTTTATGATTAATCGAGCCATTTTGACTGCCAATTGACGACCTTCTTCGGGCGTTGCGACAATGAGTGAATTGTTCGGAATGAGCGTAATAGCTTCCATTTTATTTAATTATTTTGATTGGAAAATGGAGGGGATGCCCGAAGACGCCCCCTCAGTATAAAGCATAAAATTAGCACTCCTAACTAATATTTCCAAAAAAATATTAATTACAACCTTGCATTTCGATAATAAAATACCCTTTTGCATTGACAGATTGCTCGATTTCAGCGTCCGCTTGTTCGATGTGACAAAAACGACATTCTTTAGCACTCAAAGCCTGTCCTTCTTGACTTTTTGTCGCCAAATATTCTTGTCCAAAAGCGTGGATTTTAGCCGTGTCTTTAAACGTATCGGGCACAAGAATATCGAAGTGCATCACGGCTCCGTCTTTCTTTTTGACGTAAGTGTCATAAACAGCAATTTTCATATTGATTGAATTTATGTTATCAGAAGAAATATTTCTAATGCCCATCAAAAAACCTAACCAAATAAGCCCTTTTATGAGAAAAAAAGAAACCCCCACAATGCCGAATTTTTTGAAATAAGATGTCATGTGGTGGTTGATTTAAAACTCATTTTTGTTGATGTAAGGATACGTCCAAAGTATCACCGTGAGCGTCACTGCCTTAAACCAAGCGGCGTACATTCCTTCAATATCGGCGGCAGAATGTCCTTTTTTACCCAAAAAACCTTTGATAGTGAAGGTAATCGGGAAAATAAAAGCGGTCATGTAGCGGTAATGAATGATTGGGACGGCATCCACGTTGTCGGTCTGATTTTTCTTCGTTGTGTGATGACGCAACGCAATTTCGTGCTGATAATTGAGCCATGTTTGGTCATACGGGCGGTTGCACAAATCCGAAATCCATTTCCCAAATCTGGCTCTGACTGCCGTCAAATAGTCCATATTCGGTTGTTGATTTTTGGTAAAGTAATGCAACAAATGGGCGTTTCCACCCACGTAGCCATACCAAAGGTCGAGGACATCATTGGTTTGGTCTTTCAAAACGTCACCTGCCATTTGGAGGTACTTTTCATCTTCTTCACCAAAAAGAACAGTCTTTTTGAGAAGGTCTAAATCGGCAATGCTTACGGGCGATTGCGCCACCTGTCCGTAGGTGTACCCATGAATTTGTTGAGCCATTATTTTAAAAATTTAAGCATGATAAAAAACTTGGCGTAAAGATATAATAAGGAATCCTAACTATATAATTTATTTTTCAAAACCCCTTAATTATTTTTTTAGTATTGAAGTTACCCAAGCTGTTCTTTAACGCTGAAACGCCTGACTATCTGTTCGATAATCAATCGTTTATGTATTTAGTACCCCCTCAGTATTTGTCTAAATCCATAACAAAAAAACTATACATTCCCCGTCAAATACCTCCTCGTGTTGGTCTTAGTTTGTCAAAATATTATACTTTCCACTTTTAAAAAGAGACTTAATATTGTCTAAGATTTTATGAGGGATGGCGTAGTTTGGATGGTTTTGAAAAATGGCTATGTCTTTTCCAATATTCTCTACTTCATGTATTGTTTGTTTGACCGTTCCTTTGTCTGCAAATAAAAGTTGTTTGGGATTTATACGCTTTATGTCAAGGTCGTAATTGATTTGTTTTGTGCATCTGCAAGCATTATTGGGGTCATAAATGCCACAGTTTTTGCTCATAAATGCTCTTATACTTTTTCTTGCCATTGAAAGCCTTTTTCTAAATGCCTCGGGTTCAATGTCTAGAATGTAGGCGGCTTGTAAGCTGTCATATTCAAATATTTCACCTAAAATATAGGCAAGTCGCAAGGGTCTTGTCAAGCAACTTAACATACTTGTCGTACATCCAATTTTTACTTCTTCGGCTAATATTTCTTTATCAGCACCTTCGTAATCGGTATATTTTAGCCCTTCGTTCAAGTGATATTCACCGATTTCAAACGTTATTTCTTCCATTTGATTTCTTTTAGCGTTTATCAAATAATTACTGGCTAATCTGTAAGCCCAAGTCTCAAAGGCACTTTGTCCTTTAAATGTTGCGAGGTTGCTAATAATTTTAATCAATATTTCTTGCGTTGCATCTTCTGCATCCGCAGGATTCCAAAAAAACCTTACGGCTAAATTATATATGCGCCCTTGAACATTTTTGATTAATTGTTCAAAGGCTTTATTATCTCCCGACAAACATTGTTTGATAATTTCTGCTTGATTTTCCATTCTTATCTGATTTGCATTAATATTCGCTCAAAATTTACGGCTGGAAAATTTTCGATGATTTTTCCGTTTTCAAGTCTGTAAATGTGAATTTCCGTCCAAAATACTTTTTTATTTGTCGGCTTTATACCGTTAAAAGTGCCTTTGTGCGTCGCACTTACTTTGTTTTGCTCTGCTACTAAATCGCCTTCTGCAAGTATTTGTTGCAAATCTACTTTCACGTCTGGGAAAGCTGAAAGAAAAGTTTGTCCAACGCTCACAAATGAATCCATTTTATTGGTTCTGTTTGGGAAATTAAAATGATGCGTAAATTTATTTGAAAACAGTTTGGGAAAAACAGTAAATTTCTGTTCGTTCTTAAACTCATTCACATATCTGCTCACGACTGATTTATTGTTGTCCATCACAGATAAGTTTTGCTTGTTTGAATTTTTATACAATTTCGCAAGTCCGCCCATCATTAAAGCGATAAAACTACTGAATGTAGATTTTTGAGGCGCAATAAAACCATCTCCTTTTCCTTCAATTTGCCAAAGTAATTTTTCCAATCTTACTTCTGGAAAATGCTCAATAATTTTCCCATTTTTCAAGCGATAAATGTGCGTCTCCTGCCATGCGTAAGGCTTACCTGTTGGTTGGATATTGCTATACATCCCGTTATGAGTTGCTTTCGCAGAAACCCTTTTAACGACAAAATCGTTTTCAGCAAACAGTAAATCAATAGTTAAAGACATATCAGGGAAAGCCGCTAATATACCCATTGAGAGCATTTTAATTCCTAGTCGGTTTGGTGGAATATCAGGAATATTGAAATGATGTTTGAAGTCTTCGCTACAATACATATCCCAAGCCTCGGCATTGTGCTTGTTTGCCCATTCGTTTACAAAGTCGCGTACCACTTTTTTGTTCGTCTCCTGTGTCGTCATTTTAGAATGATTTTATAATTGAAATAATTTTTAAGTTATATTCAATTAGACACAAAATGCGTAGCAAGTGTGAACTTTCGGGTAGAGAAAAATCAAGGTTTTTTAAAAAAAATACACACCCTCAGTATTTCAGCTCTTTTCAACTTTCCTCACTCTGATGTTCCTTCATAAAGTTATCCGACCAAGTTATTAACTGGTCTAATATGGGTTTCAGCGTCAAGCCCTCTGTCGTTAAACTGTACTCAACCGTTATGGGTACAGTATTAAATGTCTGACGGTTTATAATTTTAATCCTTTCGAGGTCTTTCAGTTCTTTTATCAGCATCTTGGGGGAAATACCTGTTACTTCTCTTTCCAATTCTTTGAACCTTTTTTTACCAAAATAAAGCTTCTGAAGAATATGGATTTTCCACTTCCCGCCTAAAACTTGTAAGATGAATTGGAGTGATCTCAACTTATTTTCGCAATTATTCATTTTTATTTTTTATTAAATTATTGATAATCAAATCACTATACTTTAAGTAACTAATATACAAAATTGTAACTACTTTTAAAAGTATAGCCTTGGACATACATTTGCAACAATAATTATAAAAAATAAAAAACAGAAAAATGAATGTATCAAATGTCCTTTTTTACGCCTTACTTGGGCTGATAAGTTTAGTATATACCATTGCTGGATATCAAAAAGTAATAGGCAAAGAACCTATGAAATCACGCATGGCGGAAATGAACCACGGTGGTATCGTAATGACTTTGATTGGGGTTATTGAAATAATTGGTGTTGTTGCCTTATGGTTTTCAATAACAAGACCTTGGGCATTGGTTTGTTTATTGCCTTTTTCGATTGGCGGTTTAGCGGCTCACATAGTATTAAAACACAATTTCAGAGAAAGAAATATTCCTGCTGTGCTGATGATTATCGCAATCCTTTTTGCGCTTTATTTAGACCCACGTTTTTCAATCGTATGGAACTCAAAATGAGGAAAGTAAAAAAAGCTTGAATACCTCACATTGGCAGTCAAGTATTTGTTTTTTTGTACCCCTCAGTATTTTAGCCATTTTTATCATGGCGTCTTTAAAATTGACTGTATAAGTGCGTCACTCCCTTCACAGAGTTCGGGGAACCATTCTTCTCCCCTCTTG
>JANMYC010000070.1:0-8456 GCA_031381715.1 Saprospiraceae bacterium | reverse complement strand
AAAAGTAAATAGATTCAATGAAGTTGAAGGCTTAAAAGATATTTATGCGCTCGGTGATATTGCCTACATGGAAGAACCCGAAAAATTTAAAACGGGGCATCCTCAAGTGGCTCAAGTATCCATTCAGATGGCTAAAAACTTGGCTGCCAACCTCCGTAAAATCAGTAAAGCACAGCCCATTCAAGAATTTAAATATAAAGACTTAGGGTCAATGGCAACTGTAGGGCGACATAAAGCCGTTGTAGATTTACCGTTTTGGCGTTTTCAAGGCTTTTTTGCTTGGTTTGTGTGGTTATTTGTGCATTTATTTGCGATAATAGGGATGAAAAATAAAATTTTCATTTTCATCAATTGGGTTTGGAGCTATATTACTTATGACCAAGCCCTCCGATTAATCATCAAACCTAAAGTGAAAAATAGGAGTTAAAATAGCGAAGGTTTTAAAATAAAAACCTTTGAAAACTTGGTTCAATTCCGAAAATCGGAATTGAACCAAGTTAAATTAGCTTTTCAGCATCCTGTTAAAAATCAAATTAATAATCTGAGCCTCCTCTGGTGATATAGCTTTAGACATTTTTCCGAGATATTCCGAGAGAATAATTTTATAAACGACATCCAAAATTTGGGTACCGGATTCTGTTATCTGAACGTCAACAGTCCGTTTATCAATCAAGGATTCTTCTTTTTTGACCCATCCTTTTTTTTCAAGCTTATCCACCAATCGCGAGCCGTTGGAGTTTTTATCCAACATCCTTGCTGAGATATAATTGACGCTTACTTCTTTTTTCTCAGCACTCACCAGAATCCGAAGTACGTTATACTGTTGAAAAGTAAGATTATAAGGCTTTAAGATAACATTGGCTTGATACGTCAGCGTGGAAGCAATAGTCTGAATATTAATTCCAAATTGTACAAACTCTTGCTCTTTGTCATCAAGATTAGACGCAATATCAGTTTTCATCGTAGTGTGCGTGTGTAAAGTTATGTGAATTAATCAGCAAACTTAACAATACTTTCACTATTGAACAAATGTTTTACAAAAAAATATTGCTTTTCTATCTGTATTAGGCAACGATGGTAAAGAAAAGGCTTAAAATTTACAATGTTGAGAATAAAAGTAATTCATTTTATACCATAATTGAATATTATTTTCAACCAAATACAAATCAAAACCAACATTTTGACAAGGGCTACAAAGTTTTAATATTGCTCGAAATGTCTAATTTTATAAAAGGAATTGGTTATCATGTCGAAAATATAGATTAAAAAAATCTTATAATTTGTACAATTACGATTTATTGAGATGCCATTCAGTACTAATTTTTTGGAAATTTGCTTTCAAATGCTTATTTTTGTAATTGATCTTAGTGCTGAATTTGAATTGAAATTATCCTTCTTCTTATACTATTCTTAAAATGAACGAGATGTAATATCGTTATTTTACCTTAAAAACGCTGTATAAATATACATTTATGAATAGAATTATAGTTTTTTTCATTTTACTTGTTTTACTCTTAGCCGGTTGCTCTAAAGATAAAAGCTTTACAATTTATGGTAAATATAAGAATCAAAATTTCTTTACAGTAGAGCCCCCTGTAATGTACACCGCAAATTCACAAATTAATGATATTAGTACAATTAAAGACTTTTTAAAGAGATACAAATTAGACGAATACATTGTAGATTCGAACCAAGAGAAAATTGAAAATGAAATTACTTTTGAAATCCAAGAATCAAATAAAGCTATTTATAAATTGGATACAGTTACCAGAGATTATAGACTAATTTCTAATGGAGAATCTGAATTTCTGTTCGAAAAAGTAGATTCTTTTACATATTTAAGTTCATCTTCAATATCTCCTATTAAGTGTAATATATTGAGTGATTTAATTCGAAAAATAAAACCTATCCCAAGATGTCAATATATTCCCAGAACATCGGGATACGATCTTGCCTGCCAAGCAAATGAATTCCTCTTTTTAAAAAAAGAAGATGATAAACTATACATACCATTTTTCAATAAAGTAATTTTATAATCTGATAAGCAATCAAATTGCTACTCAGCTTCCAGCAACGAACAAAATATATTTAACCCTGAAGTTTTAAAAAAACTATCAACCGGCGATACTCTAATTTTCCAAGCAAAAAAAGTACTTTTAAATAAATTGAATTAGAATTTTAAAAGAAAATTAGTTCTATTTTAAGATTTCAAAACCCTAAACATTGCTCCAAGAATTTATAATATTTAAAAGTTAAAATACATAAGCACTTTATTGGATTCATAATATTATTATAAATATTCAAAGATTTTTCATAGAGGTTTTTACGTCAAAAAATCAACTCTCAAGGCAGCTTGCACCCCCTCAGTAATTTTGAATCTTTCATCTATCCGATGACCAATAATCCAGCAAATTTCACCTTTTGCAGTTTCCAAAATCCAAATTTTATCTTTATCAAAATTTGAAATTTTTTGATGCACAAAATAATCACTCAGCTTTTGGCTTTTGCCTTTCATACCCAATGGTCGGAACGAATCGCCCCGTCGCCAATGCCGCAGTTTTAAAGGAAAACTTAGGGCATTGATGTCCAATAAAGCTATATTTTTATCTTTTATGATGTCAATGGATTCACCAAATAATCTTCTAAAAATGACTTGGTGACATTCCGAAATGAAAACCAAATGCGTATCAATTTCAACATTAAACTCATTATTATAGTGTTTTAATTCATTTTTCTTGACAATTAGGCTATTTCTATCTATTAATAGCACGTGCGATTCACTGTAAAAAGTTGTACCTGTTTTAGTTTTCATACTGTTTTGTTGTAAAATTTGACTAATTTGGTTAGGATGAAAAGCATACTCTTTAAGTATTTCGTATAAGATAGTCTCCACTGAGGGATATGAAGATAAGACCTTTAAATCAATTATTAAATTTTCATCTTCATATTTTACAAGATTTGTTTTTATCTGGTTTATGAAAAATTTTAACAATTCATATGCTTCCGTAAACAGCTGCATATTCTCATTGGCGGTCAAAACAAATTGAGGATTGATGGACTCAAAAGCGGGTACAATTTGATGTCTGATAAAGTTTCTCGAATATTTATCCGAATTATTGGACGAATCTTCGCGGTATTGAATATTATTTTCTGAAGCATATTCGAGGATTGCTTCCTTGGTAGCCCACAGCAAAGGTCGAGTGATGTATTGGTTTTTAGGTAAAATCCCGCGCATACCCCTTAAGCCCGTGCCTTTCGCAAAATTGAATAAAACAGTTTCTACATTATCATTGGCGTGATGAGCCGTTAAAATGCTTTTATAATGGTACATTTTCCGCAATTCCTCAAACCACTTATAGCGCACTTGCCGCGCAACTTCTTGCAACGACAATTTATTTTTTGCCGCTACCCCCTCAGTATCAAAGTATTTTGAATGTGCCCTGACGCCAATTTGAGCCGCAGTTTCCTTTACAAAAGCCTCATCGCCGTCCGATTCCTCACCTCTCAAACCGAAATTGCAGTGCGCAATCGAAAATTGATAGCCTAATTTATGCAACACATCACAAAGTACCATAGAATCCACCCCGCCACTCATAGCCACCAATAGCTTATCTTTTTTATTAAAAAGATGATTTTGTTCTACATATTTTTCAAATTCCCTTTCCATATTTTCCTCTTACTATTTGAGAATATTAACATCTTTTCAACACATTTTTCACATAAAAAACCACTTATAAACACTAAACAATAGGCTTATCAACACATTTTCAACATTAAATAATCCAATTGATTGTCCGAGCCAATTCTAAAAATGTGTTCACCAAATATAGTAAAACCCATTTTTTCATAAAAACGAATCGCTTTTTCATTTTCAGCCCACACGCCCAGCCAAATATAATCTAAACCGAGAGATTGAGCGATTTCCACGGTTTTTTCAATCATAAAACGACCTGCACCAATACCTTTAAAAGCTTCTAAAACATAAATTCTTTCAATTTCGACCCCTTTTTTTTCAACAAAGTTAACATCACTTTCGTATAAATTAGGCTCATCTGATTCTAAGGGCGATTTTTTTAAAATCAATTTTATATACCCCACTATTTCAGTCTTTTCAAGGAAATAAAAAGACACCCCCTCAGTATAATACTCATTTTGAAGCCTTTGGAGGATAAAATTATCCTCTAAATAAGCCTTAAAATCGTCAGGATTATTGAGGTGCTCGTAGGTATGTATGAATGAATGTGGTCTTCGCTAACTGCAATAAAGCCGTCAGTTCATGCGCTTGAACAGGTCTAAGAGTCATAGTTAAGTAGTTGGGCTAAAATAACCACTGCTATCTTTTTAAGTCGGTTCTATAAAATGTAAAAAATACTCCGCTTTGCTCAGTATTTTTTACATTTTATAGCCCGACGATAGCAGTATTTATTTTTTACGCCGATTTATATCATTTTGGAGTCAAAAATAAGACGCTATGACGAATTTTTTTCATTTTCCTTTTTGAAAAAAAGCTAAGTGTTGAATTTACATTATCTTTACAAAAATTTTTTAATAAAACCAGCTAAAATAACTACAAGTAATTGAAAATCAATTTTTTAGAGAAGATGAATAAAATTAAAGCGTGTATCTTTGACTTAGATGGTGTGATTTGCGACACGGCAAAATACCATTTTAAAGCATGGCGGAAGTTGGCTAACGAACTTGGTTTTGACTTTACGGAAGAAGACAATGAAAAATTAAAAGGTGTGAGTCGCGTAGAATCGCTCAATTTAATCCTTTCTTGGGGTGGCTTTGAAGAGAATGATGATGAGGTAAAAGCAGCAATGGCTGACAAAAAGAATGGTTGGTATTTAGAGTTCATCACGCACATGACGCCCGATGAAACCCTACCCGGTGTAAAAAACTTCCTCGACGATTTGAAAAAGCGGGGCATTAAAATCGTATTGGGTTCGGCGAGCAAAAATTCGATGATGATATTGGAGCGTATTGAATTGGTTCACTATTTTGACGCAATCATTGACGGCAATAAAACCGCCCGCAGCAAACCAGACCCCGAGGTTTTCCTTTTGGGTGCACAGGCAGTTGGGGCAAAACCCAATGAATGTATCGTATTTGAAGACGCTTTAAAAGGCGTTGAAGCCGCTTTAGATGGCGGATTTTATACCGTAGGCGTTGGTAATTCCGATGTTTTGGATGAAGCGCATATCGTCATTCCGGGTTTTGAATACATCGATTATGGCGAAGTTCTCGAAGCACTTTCAGCTTCAGTGGGCAGCTTGAAATAAAAAAGATTGAAGAAATAAGATGTAAGATATAAGAAATAAGACGTAAGATTGAAGATGTAAGATATAAGACGTAAGATATTTTGAAACCCTGCAATTGTTTTACATCTTTTACCTTACATCTTTTATCTTACGTCTTTTACCTTACGTCTTTTATCCTACGTCTTTTATCTTCAATCTTATATCTAAAAACTCAATCTAATTTAGACAATGAAAAATTACATCAAGCACGACGAGTGGTGTATCATCGAAGAAGGATTCGTTCCTGAGTACAACGAAATCTCCGAATCGCTATGCTCTATTGGCAACGGTCGCATGGGTCAGCGCGCTAATTTTGAAGAGGCTTACTCTGGTAAAACCTTAAAAGGCACTTATGTAGCTGGTGTATATTATCCCGATAAAACCAAGGTGGGTTGGTGGAAAAATGGCTATCCTGAGTATTTTGCAAAGGTCTTAAATGCGCCATCTTGGATTGGGATAGATGTCGAATTAGATGGTGAAACGCTGGATTTGGCTCTCTGCGAAGTGATGGATTTCAAGCGTATTTTAAATATGCGCGAAGGATATTTGGAGCGTTCCGCCCGCGTCAAAACAGCTTCGGGTAAGATAGTTGAAATTCACTCCAAGCGTTTTTGCTCCATCGTGGATGATGAATGCGGTGCGATTAGATATGCCATAAAAGCAGTTAATTTTAGTGGAAAAATAACCATTAACCCGTCTATTGATGCCGATGTATCCAATAAAGATACCAATTGGGATGAAAAATTCTGGCTTGAAGTGACCAAACTGGTTAAAAACTCCCAAGCCTACGTTGTTGCTGCTACTAAAAAGACTGATTTTCACGTAGCTACGGGTATGAAATTCCGCCTTTTTGTGAATGATAAAGAATTGGATGATTTTGTTGCTTTCCGCCGCAAACGTGAAAAGTACGCCGCTTGCACCGTGGATGTCAATATTACTGAGGGGTCTGAAATTGTAGTCTATAAATACGCCTCCGTTCTTTCTTCCGAAAATCATCCAAAAGAAGAATTGTTAAAACGGGCACAAGAGGTACTAAAGCAATTTGAGAAAAAAGGTTTTGAAAAAGCCTTGACAGAGCAAGCTGAAGCGTGGATTGCGAAATGGGAGGCTTCGGATATTGTAATTGAAGGCGATATTTCAGCGCAACAAGGCATCCGTTTTAACATTTTTCAACTCAACCAAACCTACACGGGCGAAGATGAACGCTTAAACATCGGGCCTAAAGGTTTTACGGGTGAAAAATACGGTGGTTCTACTTATTGGGACACTGAGGCTTATTGTTTGCCGTTTTACCTCGTCAACGCAGAGGAAAAAGTAGCGCGCAATCTCTTGGTTTATCGCTACAAACACCTGCAAAAAGCCATTGAAAATGCTCAAAAACTCGGCTTTACCGATGGTGCAGCCTTGTATCCGATGGTGACAATCAACGGTGAAGAATGCCACAATGAATGGGAAATTACCTTTGAGGAAATTCATAGAAACGGTGCTATTGCCTACGCAATTTGGGATTATATCAATTATACCGATGATAAAAAGTATTTAGCAGAATATGGTTTGGAGGTTCTCGTTGCCATTGCCCGCTTTTGGGCGCAACGGGTTCACTGGTCAACTTTGCGAAATAAGTATGTTATGCACGGCGTCACGGGACCTAATGAGTATGAAAATAACATAAATAATAATTTTTATACGAGTTACTTCGCGCGTTGGTGTATGCAATACGCAATGGAAAGTTTGGAATATGTTAAAACAACCGATACCCCTCAGTATAACGCCATTTTAAGTAAAATAAACTTCAAAACTGAAGTCGAAACTGCTAAATGGAAAGACATTTGCGATAAAATTTTCATTCCAGAAGATGAAAAATTAGGCATTTACTTACAGCAAGACAATTACCTCGATAAGGATTTATTGGTTGTTGATGACCTTCGCCCTGAAGACCGACCATTGAATCAAAAATGGTCGTGGGATAGGATTTTACGCTCATGTTTCATCAAACAAGCCGACGTTTTACAAGGTTTATACATGTTTGAAGATGATTTTGATTTAGAATCACACAAGCGCAATTTCTATTTTTATGAGCCGCGCACAGTGCATGAATCCTCGCTCTCGCCTTGCGTACACGTGATATTAGCCACTAAAATCGGTGATTTTGATAAGGCTTATGAAATGTATCTCCGCACCAGCCGCTTAGATTTGGACGACTACAACAACGACACCGAAGACGGTTTGCACATCACATCTATGGCAGGTACTTGGATGTCGGTGGTAAAAGGTTTCGGTGGTATGCGCGTCAAAAACGGCATGGTTCATTTCACGCCTTACCTTCCTGACGCATGGCAATCCATCGCCTTCAAAGTGCGTTTCAGAGGCGCCAGTTTGGAAATGAAAGTATCAAAAACAAGCGTTCAAGTTGAAAATTTAAGCAATCAAGCAATTGATGTGATGATTTATGGTACTCAACACCACGTGGCGGGTAATCAAACGATTTCGATTGGGCGATAAAATTTTATAATCAGAACGTCTTGTAAAACCTTTCTGTTTTGCAAGACGTTCTTTTTCACAATTCAATAATTTATAAAACAATACTTAAAATGCTATTTAAAATCAAACCCTTTTGCACGCATTGGCTATTGATGCTTTTTTGCTTTTTGTCCCCCCTCAGTACAAAGGCAATTGTGAGTGAAAATCCAGCAAATAAAACACTTCCACAAAGCTTCTCCGCCAAAAAACAAAATAAAATCATGCAATTTGTCGAAAAGCGCATTGAAAAGAGACTTTTAAAAAAGCGTCATCAAAATTTTGAAGAAGATAATGGAAGCACCGTTTTGAGTAGAATTTCAATAGGTTTTGGTGTCATCAGCATCTTTTTTATTTTGTTAGGCACTTCATATTCTGCTATTGGATTAATACTCGGGTTAATTGGTCTAATCTTAAGTATTGCAGGAATGGTTTTTGAAGATGCGCCAAAACTGAGCGGCTTGGGACTTCTATTCAATTTGTTTAGTTCGATTCTTTTATTAATCTATCTTTTGGCTTAAAATATACTCCCCTCAGTATATCTGATATAAACGACCCGAAAAGCTGTATTTAGCTTTTCGGGTTTTGTTTTTAGAGGTTCTATATAATTTTGAAACAGAAAAAGGTACTCAATATTAC
>JANMYC010000068.1:0-5257 GCA_031381715.1 Saprospiraceae bacterium | reverse complement strand
TTCGGCTCGGTCCACGTGCGCATTGCCGAGAACAGCTCTGCGGGTTATCATGCCCCGTTCATAGAGCGTTTTAGTATCTTGGTAAAAGGTAAATTCAACGATGTATTTAAAAATTTCGTGCGGAGCTTCCACACACGGAATATGCCCTACATTATCTATTAAAACGTATTCAGCATTTGGAATCGCATCAGCCATTGATTTCACCAAATCGGGTGGGGTAGAGCCATCCACTGAACCCGCAAAACACAAAGTAGGCGTCGTGATAGAGCCTATTTCAGCCCTTAAATCATTCTTTTTAATCGCCTCACACGCTTGGATATACCCCTCAGTATTAGCGTTAGAAAGCATCATTTTATAGCCATTCAACTCATTTGGGTGGTTTTGGTGAAAATTTTCAGAAAACCAAACTTTCATCACCCCCTCAGTAATGGAGGTGATTCCTTCAGATTTTATCTTTTCAATGCGGCTATTCCAACCCTCGTCAGTCCCAATCTTAGGCGCAGTATTGCTTAAAATAAGTTTTTCAAGCCTGTTTTTATGATGAACACCCAAATATTGCCCAATTACACCGCCAATGGATAAACCGATTAAAACCACTTTTTCAATCCCCAAAGCATCCATTAAGCCCAAAACGTCAACCGCATAATCCGCTATCGAATAAGGTTTCGGTGAAACGCTCGACAAGCCGTGCCCTTGTTTGTCAAAACGGACGATATTACCATAGTTTTTCAACTCTTTCACCACACCATCCCAAATCCGAAAATCTGTACCCAATGAGTTGATAAAAAGGAAAGTTGTATCTCGGTTGCTATTGAGATATTCGTAGTGGAGCGTCTTATTGTTGATATTTATAAAAGTCATTATTACTTGTCAAAGCGTGAAAAAATACTTAATTTTGAATTTTAAAACTACACAATTTTTAAATGGCACGTAAAGATGTTTTTCACGAACACGTTAAAGAATCACTCATTAGTGATGGTTGGCAAATTACCGATGACCCATATAAAATTAAAGTCGGAGGCATTTACCAAGAGATTGATTTAGGTGCTGAAAAACTAATTGCTGCTGAACGAGATAATCAAAAAATTGCTATTGAAATCAAAAGTTTTATCGATAAATCGCATTTATCAGCATTTCATGAGGCACTTGGTCAATTTCGCAATTATCGTCGGGCATTACGCATAAAAGAGCCTGAAAGAAAGTTGTTTTTAGCTGTACCAGAACCTGTTTATAATAAATTTTTCACAAAGCCTTTTATTCAAGAAGCCATTATTGAAGAAGAACTTCATATCATCGTTTATAGTATTACAGAGACAACCATTATATCATGGATAAATTAAATAAATATCGCACAATCATTCGTCAAACATTATCTTCTTTTAAAGAGGCACATTATGCGGGTTCGCCCAACCTAAAAAATGAAATCATTTTTGATAGTGAAAATGATCATTATTTAGTAATGACCATTGGTTGGGATAATGAAATTCCTGTGCGTGATACTGTTTTTCATATTGATATTATTGACAGTAAAATTTGGATTCAAGAAGATAATACAGATTCAGACATTGCAACAATTTTAATGGATGCGGGTATTTTAAAGTCTGATATTGTATTGGGTTTTCAATCCCCGTCAATGCGTAAATTTTCAAGTTTCGCAGTAGGATAACGATTTATATTTCTTTCAAACCCACATAATTCTCCGCAATAGTCGTTGCATAGGCTTTTGAATGAACAATATAGTCAAATTTTGACTTTTGAATCATATTCGGGAAAGAGCCGTGTTCAGCCTTTTTATGAAACAAATCAGTCATAAAATTAGAGAAATCCTGCGCTCGCCAAATTCTACGTAGGGCATTTTCAGAATATTTTCTCAACAGATTGTCATCGCCTGTTTTATAAAAATCAATAAAAGCGTTCGATAACCACCGAATATCAGCAACTGCCAAATTCAAGCCTTTTCCACCCGTAGGCGGTACGATGTGCGCAGCGTCGCCCGCTAAAAACAACTTGCCATACTGCATATTATCAATCATAAAACTGCGCATGGGTGTTATGCCTTTTTCAAAAATATCCCCTCTATTCAGCTTGAAATCTTTATTGTCACCTAAGCGAATTTCGAGTTCATCCCAAATTTGCTCATCTGTCCAGTTTTCAATTTTATCATCATTATCTACTTGAATGTACAAACGACTCACCGTTTCAGAACGCAAACTGTGCAGCGCAAAACCACGCTCATGATATGCATAAATTAACTCATCCGATGATGGTGCAGCGTGCGCCAATATGCCCAACCAACTGAAAGGGTACTCAATTCTGAACTCATTATAGCTGTCTTTTGGCATATTTTTACGCCCGATGCCGTGGTAGCCATCACAAGCCGCAACGAAATCACACTCTATGATTTCGGAATTTGGAATTTGGGTTTCGGAATGCTTTTTAAAATGGATTTTAGCAACATTTCGCTGCTCCCCCTTTGGGGGCTGGGGGGCTATCTCTTCTAACTGAGTAGCTTCTGCTTCAAAAATAATCTCATTTCCCCGTTCCAAATTGGCTTTTATCAAATCTTTTACAACCTCTTGTTGACCATAAATTGTGATACAACGACCGCCCGTCAAATCCGTGAAAGGAACGCGGTGACGCTCGCCGTTGAAACTGAGATACACGCCGTGATGCTCTAACCCCTCAGTATCCAAGCGGTCAGCCACACCCAATTCACGATATAGATCCACGGTATTTTGCTCCAAAAGACCTGCCCGCACGCGTGATTCTACATACTCACGGCTGCGATTTTCCAGAATTACACAACTGATTCCTGCTTTTTGTAAAATCAAACCTAAAGTTAAACCCGCAGGTCCCGCACCGATGATGCCAACTTGTACTTTTTTCATTTTAAAAATTAGTTTTAAATGTGCAACAAAGATACTCTATACTGAGGGGGTACAGTTTGGATTATTTTTAAAATTACTTGTACAAATCAAACATTTTAATTTAAATTTATGCTCTCAGAGTTATAGTGTCGGAGTGACTCTAAGTCACTCCGACACTAATTTGCTATTCAAAAAGCATTATTTGTCTAAAAAAAGCTATTTTAATATTACAATGGATTTTAAAAATCCATTGTAATTTTGAAACATTGAGCCCGTGTCACCGCTCTAAGCGGTGGCACGGGTAAAACCTAACCTTATATCCATGCCACCGCTTGAAGCGGTGACATGGGTTTTAAAATGAAATGAAAAAAAACATAATTAAATACGGGCTTTACGGCGAAGATGAAAAGGCTTTGATTCCCGATTTTGTGCATTGCGAAACCATCGAAACGAGAAGCCGAGCGCACGATTGGGAAATAAAACCCCATGTGCATCTGAATCTTTTTCAAATTTTTCTTTTTGAAAAAGGAGCGGGTATGATTGTTGGCGAAAAACAAGATACCGTTTTGCAAACGCCCTGCATCGTGGTGATGCCAGCCAATAACTTGCACGGATTTCGATATACGACTGAAACGAACGGGCGGGTCATAACGCTTTCAGATTCATTTTTGGAGAGCCTTTTTAAAACGTCACCCAAGGTTAATTTGGAATTGAACCAAATGCGGCACATCCCTATTGACAACGAAACGGCTCGTTTTGAAAGCCTTATCCGCACCATTGACCGCATTTCTGAGGAATTGTACGAGGATTTTCAAGAAAAAAGATTGGCTTTACAAGCCTATTTGAGCATATTATTAGTTGAAGTTTTTCGTTTTGCCCATAAAAGTGAGCAAAGTCTTTTAAAAATAGATAATCGACAATTGCGCTATTTTCAAGATTTTCAAAAGAATATTAAAAAGACACTTTCTGCATCAAAAACAGTCGCTGAGTACGCCAAAGAATTGAATATTACCCCCGTACATCTTAACCGAATATGTAAAGCAGTGGCTCAAAAATCTGCTTTGCAAGTGGCACATGAACATATCATAAGTGAGGCTAAAAAGTATCTTTTACACACATCTTACACCATAACAGAGGTGTGTTATATGCTTCAATTCAATGATATTGCCTATTTTTCAAGGCATTTTAAAAAAGAAGTGGGGGTATCCCCAAAGGCGTTTAGGATAAAGCGGAACTCCAGTTCAACTTGAATAAAAAAGTCATAAAAACTGCTTACCACCATCTACCACAATCGTCTGTCCTGTTACGAAATCTGAGGCTGATGAGGCTAAATACAAAGCAGTCCCCACAATATCTTCTGCCGAAGAAGGGCGTTTGATAGCACCTCTATCCACACCATATTTGGCGGCATTTTCAATCAAATTAAGACTGGCATAGGTGAGCGTAAACCCCGGCGCAATGGCGTTTACATTGATATTAAAATCGCCCAATTCTTTAGCCATCGAGCGTGTCAAGCCAATCACACCGCCTTTTGAGGCGACATAATGCGACCAATTAGGTGAGCCACTCATCACGGTTGCGGATGAAATATTGATAATTTTACCTTGATTTACCTCTTTCATATAGGGAAAAACAGCTTTCGCACACAACCAAACGCCTTTTAAATTGACATTCATCACCAAATCCCATTCGGACTCCGAAATTTCATAAAAAGGCTTTCGGTTAATGGTGGCATAAATGGCGGCATTGTTAATTAGAATATCGATACGCCCAAATTTTTCAAAAACGGCTTTTGCCATATCTTGCGTAGAGGTTTCGTTGGCGACATCGACCTCTAATGCTACCCCCTCAGTATTAAACTCATCTGAAAGCATCTGGAGCGTTTCATCGGCGCCTTTTTTATTCAAATCACATACAGCGACTTTTGCTCCCGCTTGTGCAAATGCCAAAGCAAAAGCTCTTCCTAAGCCACCTGCTGCTCCTGTTATGATGACGACTTTATTTTTCGTAGAATTATTCATCACTTGTTTGTTGATTTGTATTTTTAAATTTAAATATTTTCTTAACAACGTTTTTCCAATTTTTGTCATTCTAAGCGCAGCGAAAGAACCCGGATTTCTCAATAAAAAGAGCATGTTTTACAACTCATTATTACTATTCAGATTCTTTCGCTGCGCTCAGAACGACAAAATGAAATTATATGCGGAACTGGAGTTCCGCGCTACAGTGAGCTATTGAGAGCATCATTTTAGACATCATAAGCCCATTTTCGGTTAAAAAAGTGGGTAAAACGAAATTTTCGAGAATATCTAAAACTTCCGATTCTGATATATTGAACCACCCTTGAATGGTTTTTATGCCATGTGGTGTATATCGCCAGAGTTTATCGG
>JANMYC010000064.1:0-2666 GCA_031381715.1 Saprospiraceae bacterium | reverse complement strand
GTTGTGGAGATGATGCGCATGGGTAAAACACCAATTGAAGCCTGTAAAGTTGCTTGCGAGCGAATTGTTAAAATAAATCCCGAAAAAGCTAAAGATTTTCAAGTTGGCTTTGTAGCTATTAATAAAATGGGTGAATATGGGGCATTTGCGATTAATAAAGGTTTTAACTATGCGGTGACTTTTGGTGATGATAGCGGCAAGGTGTATGATGCGGAGTATTTGTTGAAAGGATAGATAACTATATAAAACCTTGATTTTCAATATTTTATTTAAATAAACCCAACTGATATATGGATAATGGTTTAATTCCATTCGAGGAAAAACAGATTAGAAAGATATGGCATAATGAAGAATGGTACTTCTCGGTTGTGGATATTATTGAAGTTTTAACGGATAGCCCGATACCGCGTAACTATTGGAATATTTTAAAAAAACGGGAAAACCAACTGCATACAATTTGTATGCAGTTGAAATTGACGGCACAAGATGGGCGGCAACGCTCGACGGATTGTGCCAATACTGAGGGAGTGCTGCGCATTGTCATGTCCATCCCTTCGCCCAAGGCTGAACCTTTAAAATTATGGCTTGCGGAACAAGGCAAAAGAACAATTGACGAAACCGAAAATCCAGAATTGGGCTTTGAGCGGATGACCGAAATGTTTAAAGCAAAAGGCTATTCCGATGAATGGATAAAAGAGCGTTTGCAATCCATCGAAACAAGAAAGCGATTGACCGATGAATGGAAAAATAGAGATGTCAAAGAAGGTAAAGAATACTCCATTTTAACGGCAATCATTGCCAAAGGTACTTTTGGTTTGACCCCAACGGAGCATAAGGATTTAAAAGGACTGACAAAACCCAATCAAAACCTTCGGGATCACATGACGCCTTTAGAGTTGATTTTTACATCTTTGGGGGAGGAACTAACCAGACAGGAAACGATAAAAGAAGATGCCAAGGGGTTTGATGAAAATAAAAATACCGCCATCAAAGGGGGAAGTATGGCAGGAAAAGCCAGAGAAATGATTGAAAAAGAGAGCGGAAATAATGTCGTCTCTCCCGAAAATTATTTAAATCAATCTAAAAAAGAAGTAGCTAATGAATTGCCTGATGGTGATTGATGAAATATTTTGAGACTTACCCCCTCAGTATAAAAGCCTAATTTCCCATATTTTTAAGTTCTGACTATGAAAAAATATACCCTTATATTCCTCTTTTTTATTTTTAAAACAGCCATTTATGCCCAATACGAACCCAATTGGAGTAGCCTTGATAAACGCCAAACACCAGCTTGGTTCGAAGATGCTAAATTTGGGGTTTTCATTCATTGGGGCGTGTACTCCGTGCCGAGTTGGGCGACGAACTCCAATGCGGATGGTTTTGGAAGTGGTTATGCGGAATGGTATTGGCAACGCTTGTCGGCAACAAATTTGAAAATTCATCCTGAATTTGTGGCTTTTCACAAAAAGAATTATGGTGATAGAAGCTATCAAGATTTTGTGCAAGATTTCAAAGCGGAACTTTTTAGTCCCGATGATTGGGCGTCGATATTTGAAAAAGCGGGGATAAAATATGTGGTTTTAACCTCTAAACACCATGAAGGTTTTACGATGTGGCCAAGTCCGCAATCATGGAATTGGAACGCTGTTGACGTGGGTCCTCATCGGGACTTGGCGGGCGATTTATCCCAATCGGTGAAAGCTAAGAACCTTAAAATGGGCTTTTATTATTCGTTGTATGAGTGGTTCAATCCAACTTATAAAAGTTATGTCAATCAATACGTGAACGAGCGTATGATTCCACAAATGAAAGATTTGGTAACGCGCTACCAACCCGATATTTTATGGACAGATGGTGAGTGGGATCATCCCGCTAAAACATGGAAAAGTGAGGAGTATCTAGCATGGCTTTTCAATGAGTCGGCGGTTAAAAATTCGGTGGTCGTGAATGACCGTTGGGGCAATGACACAAAGGGCAAACACGGCAGCTTTAAAACATCCGAATACGGTCAAGGCAGCTCGGACGCGGATGGAGATAGACGCCCGTGGGAGGAGTGCCGTGGCATGGGCGAATCGTTTGGGTACAATCGGAATGAAAATTTAGCTGTTTATCGAACAAGTGAACAATTGGTGCATCAATTAATTGACATTGTGGCTCGGGGTGGTAACTTGCTTCTGAATATTGGACCCACGGCGGATGGTCGGATTCCCGTCATCATGCAACAGCGATTGAGCGATATGGGTGATTGGTTGAAGGTGAATGGAGAGGGTATTTATGGCTCGCGCCGTTGGGAAAAAGCCCCAAAATACACGAAGGATACGAAGCTGTTTTTTACTAAAAAAGATAAAAACCTCTACGCCATTACTCAAAAATGGGAAGACACCATTACCATTCAAAATGTCAGTAAGCCTTTGAAAATCAATTTATTAGGCTATAAAGGAGATGTGAAATTTACATTTAAAAATAATATTTTAACGATATTTGCACCACAAGTCAACCCTAATACGGTGCCTTGCAATTATGCTTGGACGTATGAAATTGTGGATGGATTGAAATAATGTAACAGCTTAGTCATAATAATCGCTTGCGCTCCGATTAGCCACTGATTTTACACTGATTTTACACTGATTTTTTAATAAACACATTTAAATCAGTGTAAAATCAGT
>JANMYC010000021.1:0-4273 GCA_031381715.1 Saprospiraceae bacterium | reverse complement strand
AATCTTGAGCGGGAATAACGCCGCCTACAATCTCTAAAATATCTTCTCTTCCCAATTTTTTCAACTCAGAAATTGTCTCCGGCACAAGCGTTTTATGTCCTGCAGCTAAGGATGAAATGCCGATAATGTGTACGTCATTTTCAGCCGCTTGGCGGGCAGCTTCGGCGGGTGTTTGGAAAAGCGGCCCAATATCCACGTCAAAACCCAAATCTGCAAAGCTGGTGGCGATGACTTTTGCCCCCCTGTCATGCCCATCTTGACCCAATTTCGCAATCATTATACGGGGGCGGCGACCTTCCAGTTTGGCAAATTCATCCGCTAAGTTTTGCGCTTTTTTAAAATCATCATTCATTTTTATTTCATTGCTATAAACACCTGATACAGAACGAGTTGTAGCAGTATAACGACCAAATACAATTTCCATAGCATCCGATATTTCACCCAAAGTAGCCCTTTTACGAGCACAATCAATCGCTGCTTCAAGTAAGTTACCTTCGCCCGTTTTGGCAATGGATTCAAGGCGTTTTAATGCCTCAGATACTGAGAGCCCACCCCGATTACTCGGGGGGGTATCCCGCTCGGCCTTCATTTTATTGATGCGGGCGATTTGTGACTCTCGCACGGCAGCATTATCCACGTCCAATACTTCAATATCCGATTCTTCATCCGTTTTGAAAATATTGACACCCACAATTAAATCCTTTCCACCATCAATCCGCGCCTGTTTTCGAGCCGCCGCTTCTTCAATGCGGAGTTTAGGCAGACCGTCTTCAATTGCCTTTGCCATACCGCCGAGTGCCTCCACTTCCTCTATCAGTTCCCAAGCTCTATGAGCCAGTTGTTCAGTCAAATATTCTAAATAATAAGAGCCCGCCCACGGGTCGGTGGCTTTTGTAATATTGGTTTCTTTTTGAATAAAAATCTGAGTATCACGAGCAATTTTAGCCGAAAAATCAGTTGGCAAAGCGATGGCTTCATCAAGTGCATTGGTGTGTAGCGATTGCGTACCACCAAGTGTCGCTGCCATCGCTTCTATGCACGTTCGAGCCACATTGTTAAAAGGGTCTTGTTCCGTAAGACTCCAACCTGAGGTTTGACAATGCGTGCGCAAAGCCATACTTTTTTCAGATTTTGGATTGAATCGTTTCACTAATTTTGCCCATAACATGCGCGCCGCCCGCATTTTAGCAATTTCCATAAAATGATTCATACCGATGCCCCAAAAGAAAGATAAGCGCGGGGCAAAATTATCAATATCCAGACCTACTGCAAGCCCTGCTCGGATATACTCCAAACCATCAGCCAAAGTGTAAGCCAACTCAATATCTGCAGTTCCGCCCGCTTCTTGAATATGATAGCCAGATATTGAAATTGAGTTGAATTTAGGCATATGCTGAGCCGTATAATCAAAAATATCGGCAATTATTCGCATCGAAGGTTTTGGTGGATAGATGTAGGTATTACGCACCATGAACTCTTTTAAAATATCGTTTTGAATAGTTCCACTCAACTTCTCAGCAGAAACACCTTGCTCCTCGGCAGCTACAATATAAAACGCCATAATGGGTATTACAGCCCCGTTCATGGTCATCGAAACAGACATTTCATCCAGTGGAATTTGGTCAAAAAGAATTTTAATATCCTCCACAGAATCAATCGCTACACCCGCTTTACCTACATCCCCACGCACACGCTCATGGTCGCTATCATAACCCCTGTGCGTCGCCAAATCAAAAGCCACAGAAAGCCCTTTCTGACCTTGCGCCAAATTGCGTCGATAAAAAGCGTTGGAAGCCTCAGCAGTAGAAAAACCTGCATACTGACGAATCGTCCACGGCTGTGTAACGTACATGGAACTGTAAGGACCCCGTAAAAATGGAGCGATTCCTGCTACAAATCCTTTACTGCTTACCCCCCCGAGTAATCGGGGCTGGCTCTCAGTATCGGCGGCAGTATATACAGATTTTATATCAATTTTCTCCGGAGTTGTCCACGTTTCATCAACTTGAGGAGGTGCATTTTTATAAACGTGGCGATTAAATTGTATTTTTTTAAAATCAGGCATTTTATAGTTTATTATATCTTGGTTTTATTGTAAGGCGACATATAAGTAGGTGGGTTAAAATAAACGCTACTTATCTTTAACTTATCAGAAGTATTTAACCCTAAAAGTTCAAAAATCAAAGATAAAGAAAAAAAACAGAACATATATAGCTTTCTCGATGTTTTCATTTGAGCGCACTTTAATTATGCGATTGGGAAACTGAAACTGTTATTATTTCGTTAAAAAAAAAGAATTTGATATTTTGTTGAAACTATTTAAGCCTTTGGCATATTTTTATAACACAAAAGAGCAACTTTTTCGTTTAAGAAGTATCTTTGAAAAACGATTAAAATTATGTATAAAATCTGGTGGAATATGAAAATTAGAAATGCGATTTTAATGACTTTAGTGGCAAGTGTTGCCTTAATGGCAGCGTTCTGTCCTAAACCCACTCCAGGTGGTAAAGAAGCCGTTTTGCTTCAAACATTAATGGCTGTGATGAACCGGATTCATTACAATCCCCAAGTGAACAATGATGAATTATCGAAAAAAATCTTCAAACTTTATCTTGACAGAGCTGATGCCGGCCGCCGTTTTTTAACTCAAGGAGATGTTGAAAAACTTAAGGTTTATGAAACTCAAATAGATGACCAGTTAAAAAATCAAGATTTTACGTTTTTTAACTTATCTGTTCAGATATTGGATGCTGGTGTTTTAAAAGGTGAAAACTTTTACAAAGAGGCTTTGACGATGCCCATTGATTTCAATAAAAGTGAAACACTTGAATTGGATGGCGATAAAAAACCTTATGCGAAAGACGATACTGACCTAAAAGATATTTGGCGCCGCATGATTAAATATGAAGTCGTGAGCCGTGTAGCCAATAAAATGGATGAAAAAGATAAGGGAAAAGCTGATTTCGTGCATAAAACTGACGACGAATTCCAGAAAGCAGCCGTAACAGAAGTCACTAAAATGTACAATGATTATTTCAAGCGCATGAAAAAAGTCAAGCGCATGGACAGATTATCTACATTTATCAACTCCATTGCCAACATTTTCGACCCACATACAGAATACTTTGAACCCATCGAGAAACAAAGTTTCGATATCAGTATGTCAGGTCGGTTAATCGGTATTGGTGCCCGTTTGCAAACTGATTTAGAAAGTGATTTCACAAAAGTCACTGATATTATGATTGGTGGACCAGCTTGGAAACAAGGCGAACTTAAAGAAGGTGACTTAATTATGAAGGTTGGTCAAGGCGATAAAGAAGCCATTGATGTAGCAGGCATGGATATCAATGAAGTAGTTTCCATGATTCGTGGTTCTGAAGGGACTGAAGTGCGTTTGACCGTTAAAAATAAAGCGGATGGCAAAATTGTTACAGTTTCTATCATCAGAGAAGAAGTCATCATTGATGAAGGTTACGCCAAATCGCTTATCCTTCAATCTGATAAAAACAGTGAAAAAATAGGCTATATCAAACTGCCTAAATTCTACGCTGATTTTGAAAAAGAAGATGGACACCAATGTGCCGAAGACGTAGGGATTGAAATTGAAAAATTGAAAAAAGAAAACGTGAAGGGTATTATCCTTGATTTGCGTAATAATGGTGGTGGTTCATTGCGTGATGTAGTCAAGATGTCTGGCTATTTCATTGAAGAAGGTCCTATTGTACAAGTTAAAGACCGTGACAACAAGCCTGAAATACTCAGCGATACCGACCCCTCAGTACAATACTCTGGTCCGCTTGTAGTTATGGTCAATGAATTCAGTGCTTCAGCTTCTGAAATCCTTGCGGCAGCTATGCAGGATTATGGTCGCGCTGTAATCGTGGGTTCTAACACTTACGGCAAAGGAACAGTCCAACGCTTTTTTGACCTTGACCGTTGGTCAAATGTTAGCAGTGATGTAAAGCCTTTGGGTCAAATAAAAATCACTTTACAGAAATTCTTCCGCGTGAATGGTGGTTCGACACAATTGAAAGGTGTAGCGCCAGATATTAGTTTACCAGATAACTATACACAAGTGAATGTAGGTGAAAAAGACAATGAATTCCCAATGGCGTGGTCTGAAATTAGCCCCGTAAAATATACTCAATCGGTAGCTGATTTGAAAAAAATGCCTAAAATTGCTGAAAGCAGTATGAAGCGCGTTCAAAAAAATGAAACATTCAAACTTATCGCTGACAATGCTAAACGCATCAAAGACCAAAGAGATAAGACA
>JANMYC010001597.1:0-2882 GCA_031381715.1 Saprospiraceae bacterium | reverse complement strand
GGAACGCTACTTCCATTTGAAGTATGCCTATTTGCTCTAAAAATGGACTTTGTAGAGCCTCCATATCAAGAGCCGTTTCTTTTTTTTCCCGTTTTTCAAATAGGATTGAACTTTTTTCTACAACTGTTTTTTTACAGTCACCTATTTGATTAGCATGTAATTCATACAAATCCGCTATTTGTGACAGCGTTTTATGCTCTTTGATAGCTTCAATGGCTACTTTTGATTTAAATTCAGCACTATGCTGACGACGGTTTTTTCTCATTTTTGAACAAGTTTTTTTTATAAAGGTAATTCTTTTATCACCTTAAAACACTGTCCAGATTTTGGGGTGCATTATAGAGTGCGTACTTTTATGAAACACGAATATCGACTTTACGTTATAAACTCTATTTTAAACATTATTATTTTTCAACCTTTAAGTTTTAAACAATGAAAAAAACAATACTCAAATCAGGGCTCTACTTAATTATTTTTTACTTATTGCCGATTCCTTTTCTGAAATCTCAAAACCTGAGTTGGGGTAATTGGGCAACTCAAATTAAAAAGACAAGGCAAGGTTCTGGATTCGTCAATATGAGTTCATTCGATATAGATAGTAAAGGTGACATGTACGTTGCCTGTTCTTATAGAATGAATGATTTTATCTTTGGAAAAGATACTTTCAAGTATGATGGAACTGTGGTAGAGCCTCGCGTCATCACAAAAATTTCGAGTACAGGTGAAGTATTATGGGCTAAATTATTGAACTCGGGCTGGAGTAACGCCTTAATAAAAATTGATAGAAACGATGTAATACATTACTTTTCCAACTCAAGTTTTGGAACTTCCCGATTGATAGGGCCATATTATGCTCAATTTAGTTCAAGTGGTTCTTTATTGCGCGAAATTGAGATGCTTAAGGCTGATTCTGCTAATATGCCGGGTACTACGGGTGTTAGTGTAAAAGATTTGATGACAGATGAAAACAATAATTATTATACGCTTTTCACTTACAGCACGGATAGAGGTATAATAAATTTCCAAGATGGGAGTTCTCTCAATACAACAGCAGAAAGTCTTACTTTCCCGTACTTGATTTTGCAGAAGTTCAATGCCCAGAATAAATTGGTTTGGAAAAAAGTGATGCGCATGAAAGATGAGGTTGCATCTGGTAAAATAGCTATTGATAAAAATCAAAATGTTATATTATCGGGGACTTTTCAAAAGCAAATCATTGTGGACGATAAGCAATTAAACATTCCCGATGATTTTACTTCAGATATTTACGTGATAAAATTTGATAATACAGGTCTACTCAAATGGCAAAAATCTTTTGGTGCTGCTGGTTCAGAAGATTTTTCAAACAGTGTCACAACGGATAAAAATAATAATATTTATATAGTCGGTACGCTTGGGAATGGTAATTATTCCTTTGATACTAAAACCGTAAATGTTTTAGTCAATGATCCATTTGCTCTTCAATTAGATGAAAACGGCGTAACATCAAGAGTTATCAATATACCTATCAATACAGAGCTTTCGGCTGGTAGAGATATTCAAGTAGATTCTTTAGGTAATATCATTATGATGGGGGAATATAGAGGTGCTGGTAAAATAGGTACTACAACTCTCCCTACTGTGAACTATTTGTTTGGTTTAAGTTTTTTTATTTCTGCTATTGATAAAGATAATAACATAAAATCTACACTTACAACAGCTGGCAGTAATGAGGTTTTGAATATAAGGAGAGGTAAAATACTGCTCAAAGGAAGTAAAGTTTACATGACGGGTAATTTTACAAATTATATTCAATTTGGTAATTTACAATTAAAAGAGCCGTCTAATTGCTCCAATTGTTATGACGGATTCATTTCATCTATGAATTATAGCATAACGTCTGGTATTAAAGATAAATTAATCAACAGCAGTTACCTTGATTTTTACCCAAATCCAAGTTCGGGTAGCTTGTTTATTAAAAGCAGTTTACCTATTTTAGAAAGCAATATTGAAATATCTGTCTTTGATGTTTTAGGGAGATTGGTTCAAAAAACACAAAGTAGTACAATTGATTTAAACCAGATAAATCTTAAAGAAGGAGTTTATTCTATCTTTTGGCAATCTGAACATTTTAAAGGTTCAAAAATGGTTGTGGTAAAATCAAACTAAAAATAGCATGCTCGTTTGTGGATTATATTTGTAAACGAGCATGATTTTATAATTTCAAACTCACGAGTCACATACCAACCCATGCTAATCCAACCATATCAAAAAAGGTGGATTGTAGATTTCAAGGCAATATAAAAGGATTGGAGAACTTGGATATTTTTCTATTGTTTATTACCAAATTTGTGCCTACAAAAGGGGGAGAAGCACAATTACGATTTAGTTGGTGTTCAGAAAAAGTCAGTGAGCGAATAGTCTAAGCAAAATTTATTCTCAAAATAAAAATATGAAAAACTACATATTTACATTATCATTTATATTGACTTTTTGTTTTCATGTGAAAGCTCAAAAAGAACTTAAAAGCATTCCGTCCAATTATACTAAAAAGGTAGAATTTTGCTTTAAATTACCCAAAAAAAATGGAGAAACAATAAAAAACACCAATTATTATATCAATGATACTCTATTTTATACTGAGATTTTTAGTAATAATTTTAAAATTGTAAATGGAGTGTGGTACATAGATGATTGGAAAAATTCATATACCTTATTCTACCATCCCGATTCAAATAATGTGGCTAAATTCCCCTATGATGTAAAGGAATATAACAAGGAGAATATAATCATTTATGATTGCGTTAAAAAAATAAAGGAAATATGTATTGACAATATTAAAGTTATAGTATTCGGAATCTACAATTCAAGTACTTTAGACTTAATACAAACGGTATACTTTA
>JANMYC010001586.1:0-5326 GCA_031381715.1 Saprospiraceae bacterium | reverse complement strand
CCCATGCCAGGGCTGGTTTTGGAAGTGTCCGTAGAGGTAGGTGCGCAAGTAACAAAAGGCGATAAAGTGATGATTTTGGAAGCCATGAAAATGGAAAATGTCATCAAAGCCGCCGGCGATGGTGTGGTAAAAGCCATTCATATTACCAAAGGCACGGCAGTTGAAAAAGGGCAATTATTGATAGAAATGGAATAGGTTGCTGGTTATTAATTATTGGTTGTTGGTTATTAGAGCGATAACCAATAATTAACAACCAATAACCGATAATTATCTTTCATATTTTTTCACATAATCAGGCATTACAACGCCTTCTTTCAAAGCCTCATCAGCATGTGGATACTGAGGGGTCAACTTCAGAGGAATTAATCCTGCCCAAACATCTAAGTTCATATCTTCATCATCGTCGCCTACGCCATGTGTGCGTGATTTGGCAGTCATATCTTCAATTTCAACGGCGATAAACATCGTTTTTTTCATTTCATTGGGCTTTGGTTGGCGGGCATCATCCCAACGACCCGGTATCATATGTTCCGTAAAACGCTCGGCTGCGAGCCATTTTTCAGCGTCATCTTCCACCAAACGAGTCGTGCCAAAGGCAATTACTGAACGATAATTGACAGAATGGTTGAAAACAGAACGCGCTAAAACCAGCGCATCAATATGCGTCACAGCGATGCACACAGGGATTCCTTTAGCCATTTGCATAAAAAAATGACTGCCTACGTAGCCGTGTAAATAAAGCGTATTATCCACTCGACAATAGCCCGTAGGCAATATAAAAGGTTGATTGTCAACATGATAAGAGACGTGACAAAATAAGCCTTCGTCTAAAATAGCGTGTGCTATTGAGGGGTCGCTATCAAACCGCTTGGGATAACGACTGGGTGTTGCTCTCGACTTTTCTTTCATTTTAATTGATTAAAATAGTGTACCTAACCGTGCCATCCCAATTCTCGGGTTGGCACGGATTTTACAGATACCGTTCCTTAATGACCTTTAAATGGTGTTTTTGATGTCCTGCAATAACAAATCCAGTGGCTAAAACAGACATTTCAGAGTTGTACATGATGCCTTTGCGTTGTAAAGCCTTTTTATCAAATGATTTAAAAAGGGCAATGGATGATTTATGCACCAATTTTAATTCAAGAATGAGGCTGCGCAAACTGCGTCTTTTAGTACTCACATTTGCAGCGAAAGCGTTTTCATCAAAACCTGATAACTGAGTTTTATCATTTCGAGCAAAACGCAAGGCACGATATGTCATAATGCGTTCAGTATCAATCATGTGTTGAAAAATGTCTTTTATTGTCCATTTGCCTTCGGCATAAGCATAATCTGCTAATTTTTCAAAAGCATCAAAATCCAGATTATCGAGTTCTGAAATGCTTTCTTTAAAAGCGTCATTGAGTCCAATATCATCTACTAAATTGATGTAAGTATCAAAGTAACAAGGTGCTTGGTTAATGTCTGATTTTTTCATAAATGATTGATTTTAAATATTTTAAAACTGAAAATAATTCATAACTTGTCTGCCGACAGGCAGGTTCACAACACCGCTTCACCTCCATTTTTACCATAAAAAATAACCCGAGTCATAAAATCATCGGTAAAATTTTCAAAACGGTGTTCGATGCCAGCGGGCACAAAAAGCAGGTCTTTTTCTTTAAAAGGCATCCGTTCGCCATTTAAAAAGAAAGTACCCGAACCCCTCAGTATCACGTACAATTCGTCCTGTTCGTGCGGTGTTTGAGGGTCAATTTTATCGGGTTTGTACAATTCGACACTCATTGTACCGTGTGCCATGCCCGCGATGAAATGCTTTCCATCGGGCGTGGGTAATAATGGGGTGAGTTCTTCAACTGAGAGCTTATATTTCATAGAAATCCAAAAATTTGCTGAGTATTCTAATTACAGTTTATCGATTTTTTTATTAAAAATAGGTATATTTGCTTATGATTAACATACTAATTGATGAATTAACCAACTCAATACGACATCGAGAAACAAGTACCATATTTGAAACTCAAGTTGTAAATACGACCCTTCAAGAATTACAATTTCTAAAAAATTGGCAATTTGATTGGGTTACTGAAAGACAAAAGAAAAACGTTTATAAATTGACTACACTTTCTGAACCTGAACTTATTCAAGGATTAGTTAGTTTAGACCAATTAAAAGGTTTCGTTTTTATCAATATCATTGAAAATGCTCCTTTCAATATTGGCAAAAATGGTGTTTACGAAGGCGTTGGTGGTAATTTATTCGCTTACGCTTGTAAAATTTCATTTGAGTTAGGATTTGAAGGATTTGTTGCTTTTGACTCTAAAACTGAACTTGTTAAACATTATGAAAAAATGCTATCGGCTAAACGTATCTCCCAAAAACGCATGATTATAGATACCCAAGCAGCAATACAATTGGTCAGTCAATATTTTAAAAATTTCAAAAATGAAAAATAATAGAAAAGCATTTGATGATATTGATTTAACAGGTGTCATTCCAACGGAATTAAGTGAATTGGAGGTTATGGAAATTACAGATTTCATAGAAAACTATAAATCGCTACCTCCCACCAATACACAACAAATCATCTCATATTTGCTCAAAAATGGAAAATTGACAATTGAAGAGATTGCAGAATGTCTTAATCTTCCTGTGAATCAAATTGCCCAAAAACAACTTGAGATACAATAGCCGTATTCTCCTAACTGAATCAATCCACTTTTTCAAATCCATAATCCCGCTCAACTAAACAGATACGGGTTTTATACGAGGCGTACCATGTTTCACGACCTTTATCACGAGCCATGACGTGCTCGGTTTGGTATTTCCAATTTTTGATGGATTCGAGGTCTTTCCAATACGAAACGGTGATGCCTACGCCGTCTCTTGCGCTTTCATGCCCTAAGTAACCGGGCATCGTTTCGGCTAATTCAACCATTCGATTGGCAGTTTTACCATAATTTTCGTCAATTTCGGTGCGCAATGACGTGAAAATGACGGCGTAATAAGGAGGTCGTGGTGTTTGTGCAATCATAATTTTAACTTTTTTAGTAGTTATTTTTTACCACATTTGGCAAATAGGGTTGTTACATAGCAAACATAGTTTTCATACTCAAGCGAAATGTTTTCTATGTGAAAAATCTATTTGCCTAATGTGGTAAAAAACATCTAAACCAACTCCAATTTCATCATTATATCAGTCTGTTCATCATCACCTAATACAAAAATGTGCTTGTCAAACTCTACAAAACCATTTTTTTTGTAAAAAGAAATGGCTCTCGGGTTTTCCTCCCAAACGCCCAACCACACATAAGCAGCGTTCGCCTGTTTCGCAATTTGTATGGCTTTATCGTAGAGGATTTGCCCTACTTTTTGACCATGAAACTCTTTTAAAACGTAAATTCGTTCAATTTCAAGAGCTTTATCTTCTTTTAATTCGGTTTGAGATGCGCCGAAATTTAATTTTAAATAACCGATTACGTTATTTTCAATTAAAGCAAAATAAAACTCACAATTGGGGTCAGCCACTTCCGAAGTTAATTTTTCTAATGAAAAGCCTTCTTCTAAGTACTTTGTCATATTTTCTTCGGAATTACCCGCAGAAAATGTTTCGTAAAATGTTTGTTTACCTATTTGCTGCAATTGGTCGATTGCATCAATCGATACTTTTTTGATTTCAATATTGTCCATTTTATTTTTACTTTATTGTGAAATACCCTTTTTACCAATTTTATAAATCACCCCGACAGGCGAACGAGGGTCGATCACTTTACCCTCCAAATCACTAATGAGGACGCCTTGAATCTTTTCAACGGCTTTTCGAGACCGCATATTTTTTTCATTGATGAAAAATAAGATATTATCCACGAATTGAAAAGCATAATCCATCATCATTTTTTTCATGGATTGATTATACGTGCCACCCCAATAGTCCCGAGCGATGAAAGTCCAACCGATTTCGATGGCATTGTCTATTTCTGGAACAGGATTGTAGCGCGTTGTACCGATGATATCCCCCGTTTTTTTATCGATGGCAACAAAACCCGCTTTGGAGGCAACGGCATCTTTAAAAAAAGCTTCAAAACCTACTCTTGTGGCACGCTCTTTCGCTGGGTGTTGTTCCCAAATAAGCGGATCCGACGAGACTTTGAAAAGTGCATCAAAATCACCTTCTTGCAAAGGACGCAAAAGCAAAAGATCGTTTTCTAATGTAGGTTGTAGATTGAAAGACATATTTTTAAATTACAAGTTTATAAAATTAAGATGTTACCCCCTCAGTATTGACGTCTTATTAATCCTTATTTTTTGATTTTAGTCATATACATATACCAGTTCCATTCCCACGTTTTGCCGTTGTCATCGGAGTATGCTTGACTCCAAATGGGCTTGTTTTTATCTTGAGCATCCCACCGAAAAAGCATGATGACTTTTTTACCGTTAAAAAGGATTTTAGTAAAAAAATATCCAATATTGTTTTCAAAAGAACCCACTACTGGCGGGTCTAAAACACCCGTGTTGGAATCCGCCCAATAGATGCGCCACAACTTAGTTTTTGGATTAAAAAGACGCACCGTCATCCCTTCAAATGGATTTCCATCAAATTCAGCTAAGAAATTATCAATATTGCCGATGCCATTCAGCACTTTGTACATTTCTTGAGTGGATTCAAATTCGAGCCATTCGGTACATTGGTTGAGCCTTGTTTTGAGTTTTTTATTATGCAATTGCCATTTGCCTTCAAAAAAATCAAAATCATGCTTTGATGAAGTTGGTGACGCCGTAATCTTTAATCTTCCTAAAGTATCGACTTTTAAATAAGGCAGATCCAAGGCTTCCATATTATTTGTTTTTAATTTTAATAAATGCACACCTGTCCTTGACCAATCTTTTGGACTGATGCAATAACTGAATTTTTCATATCTTCATCATAAAGGCATTCTAAGCTCCAGCCCACCAAATCAACGGCTGCCAAACACCCAGCGGCTGTGGCAATATTGCCGTGCGTCACGAGGTGCATATCGTCCAAAACCTCGACGCCCATACCCCTCAGTGTCTCCATGGCAGTAGGGTAAGTTGTCGCTGATAAACCATCCAACAAGCCCAAGCCCGCTAAAATCAAGGCACCAGAACACATCGAACATATCATTTGAGTGTTTGGATTAAGTTTAAAACGGTTTAAATACGCCTCATTTTGGTACAAAGCCCTTGTTCCTGCGCCACTGGCGAAGAATACAATATCAGCATCAGCACATTCTTCAATGCTGCCGTGCATTTTTAATTCAATACCGCACACCGAGGTATGAATGGCTTCTGTACCCACAAA
>JANMYC010001570.1:0-2019 GCA_031381715.1 Saprospiraceae bacterium | reverse complement strand
CCGCGATATTAACAAGGATATTTCTAATTATCTACCGAACTTTAGGGGCGATGCCCCAATTTGTACAGTAATATTACTTTGAGTATATAATTTCTGGAACATTATTATCGTTTTTTGAAGAATTTTAGGCTAATATGTTTTAGTAAATTTATAATTCTCAAAAAAATATTGAAGTTACTCATGCATCACCATTAACTTGTAAATCATAATATTGATTTCGAGTTAAATTAATTTTCAAATTAAAATAACAATTACCACCATCAAATACAAAAATTATCTCTTTTTTCCAATTTTTAGAAGTGCCACAAAAACAGTTAATCCATACCTCTTTCTCTCCTATACTATTTATCACAGCAATGTATTGTCTTTTGTATCTTGCAAGGTCAATAATGAAATTTTTAATATTTATATCTGATTCAGGCTTTTTCAACTTTATCTCATTGTATTGTTTCTCATGTGCGGGATTATATTCCTTTATACATTTTCTTAAAATAATTTCTATTTTACTTAAATCCTTGATTGACAATTCTGTCGATTTACAGTTTTTGAATTCCCAAAAATGAGCAGTATCAAACTGAAGTATTGCAATTACGGAAGAATCAACATAAATTGAATCTGTCGTTTTGCTTTGTTTATTGATTTTATTCTCGGTAAAACAACTCAATAAAGAGAATGTGGAAATTATAACCAGTATTTGTCTGATCATTTTAAGTCTGTATTTATAGCCATTTCGATTAAAAATGTATATTTTAGGCATTTTACTGAGGGGGTGAATATCTTATTTCAAAAAGGGACAAAGGTTTTTTCAACTTTTCCACCATTATTGTATATAATTATAAAATTCCTTTTTAAAATTATATTTTTTATAAAATCAATTGATAATTGAGATTCTAATTTTTCATTAGGTATTAAACTGTTATTATCATTGGCACTTGAGCTCAAACTGTATAAAGTATTGACCTTCCTTTTATAAATGTTACAAAATACTAAAACAATTGAATAACCGTATCCGCCTTTTTCATAACAAAAAAAATAATTCCATTTATTTTTGAGTAAAAAAATCAATCTTCTTGTTGGTAAACCTTTGTTTTCAACTTCTATTTTGTCAAATTTTCTATATGCTTGATGAGAACTTGAAATAGTAAATTTATCATCCAATATTTGGTTGATTTCTTTTATTAAACATTTAGGTATTTTGCTACTTTTATAATAAATTTTACTCGTTTTATCTGAAATTACAGCGTTTATAGATTCCGCTAGTTCATCTTTAGATTGTGCTTTGACAACAATGCACAGAAATTGTATTAAGATCAAAAGGTATATTTTTTTATTCATTTTAAATGTCTATTCAATTTCAAATCGAGTCAATACGCTAAATTTCAAAGTTATGTTTTTCAAACCCAGTCCATTGTCATCTATCAAATCTGTGTTTTTTTGAATAATCATATTCCCTCTATAAGGATCTAAATCTTGATTTGAAACATCTCCTCTATAATCAGAAACCTCTTGTACAAACACAACTTTTCCAAGTTTTTGCCCAATTGCAGCAAGCATATATTCAGCTTTTTCCTTAGCTGACTTAATGGCTTCTATTTTTGTTTCTTTTCTGAATTTAGGTAATTCTGTATGAGTGGCAAGAATCAAATCTAAAGAGTTGAATTTTAATTGTTCGGCTAAATCTTGAATTTTCCCCAGAAGTGACATTTCTCTAATTGTTAAGCGATATTCCTTACTACTGGTTACGTCTTTTTTTCGTTTTTGCATATTGAAAACAGAATTAAGGTCAACAATTTTTAAGTCTTTTTGAATATCTATGCTCATTCCAGCAAGTCTATTTTTCATATCAACCTCTTGTTTTTCGATAGTCAGTTTATCTCTGCCCTCCATTCGTTCAGTTAAGCCAATTTTTAAGACAACTTCATTTGGCGTGATAGACATCTCTGCCGTTCCCGTTACTTCTATGATTCTATCTTTAGGAGTTAATTTATCGGTTTGAGCCATCAAAGGAGTTAAGGAGAG
>JANMYC010001543.1:0-3562 GCA_031381715.1 Saprospiraceae bacterium | reverse complement strand
GAATAGAATGCGGTCTTGGCGTTTTTCAAAAAACTTTTTGGCAGCGCGCGGCTGCCGACCCAATTCAGCGATAACTGCCCCAATTTCGACGTACATATTCGGAAAAACTTCTAATAAACTATCAAGTTTCGTCAAATTGTTCGGAAACCAACCCATATGGGCACTGATGAAAGTGGTTTTAGGGTGTTTTCTGATAATATTATGTTGTTGCTCAATGAGTTGCTCAAATGAAAAATCGCCTTTTTCGACGTCTCGTTTTCTACCTGCGTGGGTTTTAAGTTCGAGCCAACGCTCATTAAAACCGTCCATTGGTTTCCAAAAAGGCGCGGGGTCGGCGGTGTGAATGATGACAGGAATGCCCAATTCACCACATTTTGCCCAAATGGGGTCAATGCGCGGGTCATCAACGGCAATCAATTTACCGTTTTCTTTGACATTCAAACCCAAGTTTTTATACACTTTCAAGCCTTTTGCGCCATGATTTCTGACATCATCTGCCAATTTTTTAACGGTTTTTTCGGCAAAATTAGCTTCTCCTATTTTACTGAAATCCACATTTGTGAAAACTATAAATCTATCGGCGGCATTTTTTTTAATATTGTCAATTTGTCCAAATAGCGTCGCGTCGCTGGCTTGTTCATCGCCACCAAAACCTCGACCGCTTAGATTAACCAATATTTTCATATTGAGTGCGTCCATTTGACCCGTCAACTCTTTCAGTTTTTCGGGTTTGCTCATTTCAAATTGGTGATTATGGACATCAATAAAAGGAAATTTAGCCCGTTTTAACGGGTGTTCTGGTACGACCAAAGTGGATTTGGGTTCGTATTCTTCAAAGGTAAGTTTACCATTATTGTCGCCAATGGTGATGGCTTGGGCATAACTCATTTGCGTTTGACACAAGCAAATTATAGCGAATAGCATTACTTTTTTCATGAAATAAAGTTGTATTTTGTGAGATACTGAGGGGTGCTTTATTGCTGTCCCCTTGGTACGAAGAATCATAGTTTTTGGTATTTAGAAGTACTTAAGAAATGAAAAAATAAACTTACATTTTTAACTCCCAAAGGGTTTTAAACCCTTTGGGAGTTTCAATGACGTAATTTACCAATAGTTAAAATGTAAATTTATTTATTTTTCATTTCTAAACACTAAAAACTATTTTTTAGAAACATCAATCGTCTGAATAGTCCCATAAGCATTGTATTTTAATTCCGTTACTCTGACATTACGGAGGTGCGTTTTACCCGATAATTGCACATCGTGATAAAACAGATACCATTTGCCCTTTTGTTGAATAACAGAATGGTGATTCGTCCAACCTTGCACGGGTTTTAACAAAACGCCTTTGTAGGTAAAAGGCCCATAAGGATTGTCGCCGATGGCATAGCAAATATTATGCGTATCGCCGGTGGAGTAGGAGAAGTAGTATTTTCCCTTGTATTTATGCACCCAAGACGCCTCAAAAAAGCGTTTGTCGTTGTTATCTTCCATGAAAAGATTGCCTTTTTCATCCAAGATTTTCACTTCTCTCACTTCTTCGGCGAAGCTTTTTAAATCAGCCGACATTTTTACGACTCTTGGCAAGCGAGCCAGTTCCCCTTTTTTAGGATTATCGGTTTTGCCTTGGTATTGATTGTCTTTCCAACGTTGTAACTGACCGCCCCAAATACCGCCAAAATACATATACACTTGACCGTCTTTTTCCTTAAATACTGAGGGGTCTATGCTGTAACTGCCTTTTATTGGAGTGGGCTCCGCTTTGAAAGGTCCCTCTGGTTTTTTGCTCGTCGCTACCCCGATTCTGAAAATATCTTCTTTGTCTTTTACGGGAAAATAGAGGTAAAAAGTACCGTTTTTCCAAACGGCATCGGGTGCCCACATTTGGCGACCCGCCCACGGCACGTCTTTAATATCGAGTGCTACGCCATGGTCAGTTACCTTACCGCCTACTTTATCCATAGACAAAATATGGTAATCTTTCATATCGAAATGCCCACCTTCGTCATCTTCCTTTGTACCCGCTTCAATATCGTGCGAGGGGTAAATGTATATTCTGCCGTTAAAAACGTGGGCCGAAGGGTCAGCGGTGTAGATGTGCGAAACCAATGGTTCACCTAGTTTATAATCCTTTTGAATCAATTTTGAAGTAGCTTTAGCGGGCTCTTGCAAACTTTTCAGATAAGCCATACTCAAAGGAATATTCAACAGTTCCTTATTACTTTCATCTTCAATGAAAAAGTGCTTGATGCCGATTTCATTGCCAATTTTGATGATATTCGCCCAGTCAGCTTGACCATAGCCCACGGGCACGTCGTTTTCAGCGGGTGTGCCGCCCGTCAAATCACCGACAATGCCCTTTTTAAGGTCTTTGACGTGCATGAGTTTCCAACGGTTGCCATATTTTTTTAACAGCTCACCGGGATTACCGCCACCGTGGGTTATCCATAAAACATCCATTTCAAAAGACACGTATTCTGGATTTGTGTTTTGGATGATATAATCCAATAAAGTGCCGTTGCTGTATTTTTGAAACTCAAAACCATGTGCGTGGTAACAGAAAGTCAAGCCATTTTCTTTCATGGCTTTACCAATTCTGTTAAAATCTTCCACCGCTTTTTTAGCATTGTCAAGATTGAACTTGCCTCTATCATGCGGTATCCAAGCACACATCACGTATTTTGCACCGAATATCTTCGCTTTTCGGATAGTTTCCGTCGGGTCTTTTGCTAATTCATTGTAATCACCACCCGTTGAAGGGATGCTAATACCCCGCGCATCACAAGCTTTTTTAAAATCTTCAGGCGACATACCCTGAGGATTTCCACCTTCGATTTCGGTAAAACCCAACATTTTAATGGTGTCCAATGTGGTTAAAATGCCCCTTGGAAACATATTTCTAAAAGTATAAGTCTGCACACCCCATGGCGCAGTGAAGAATGGTTTTTGATTTTGAGCAAAGAGGCTCAGCGTGCAAGATAAAAGGAGGGTAGAAAGAATTGTTTTTTTCATTTTTTAAAATAAGTGTCAATAAGACAATTAAAATATATTTAAAAATAAATACTCGAGTATTTATTTCGGCTGAAATAGTATCGAGTATAAATTAGGCGTTAAGAATATTTGACATTCTCGGTCGGCAATTTTATCCACCTTACTTCAAACAGCAAATGTTGTAAGTTCAAAAATAGGAAATAATAAGTAGAAATATAACCTGAGTCAATTAATTTAATTTCTTTTTTAGATAAACTCACAAAATAATGGTTGGTACTGCATGAATATTAGTGTTATTTAGTTTTTAATAAATGGGCTTTGCGGCGGCACTAAATAAAATGATTTTACACCTTTTGAATCTACTACTTTTTGTGAAATTATGGTAGTGTCAATAATCCAATACTCCAATAAGTTTTCTGTATTAAGCAGACGTAAAGAAATAGATTGCCTCTTGGTAAATAGGTTTATTTTAGCCGAGATAAAATTATTTGTACTCAACTTTTTTGGGAGAAAATTTGGAATTTTATTGTTAAATAAACATAACATCAATTATACTTGAAGTAGGATTTTG
>JANMYC010001499.1:0-2056 GCA_031381715.1 Saprospiraceae bacterium | reverse complement strand
CAAGTATCGGCAGCGTTGGTAATGGTCGCTGTGATATTGGCTGGGCAACTGATAGTGGGTACTATTTTATCGTCACTACAAGGGTTGACAACTGCACGGCCCACGGTAATTGTGAAACTGCAAGATGCTTTATTACCTGCTGCATCCGTTGCCGTGTGCGTAACTGTCGTTACACCTATTTTAAAACAATCATTGGATTTAGCAGTGCAAGATACTGAGGGGGTAGAGCAATTGTCCGTTCCAGTTGGTTCTGCCCACGTTACTCTTACGCAGGTATCGGCAGCGTTGGTAATGGTCGCTGTGATATTGGCTGGGCAACTGATTGTGGGTACTATTTTATCGTCGCTACAAGGGTTGACTATTGCACGAGTTACAGTAATTGTGAAACTGCAAGAAGCTTTATTGCCTGCTGCATCTGTAGCTGTGTGCGTAACAGTCGTTACACCTATTTTAAAACAATCATTGGATTTGGCAGTGCAAGATACTGAGGGGGTGGAGCAGTTGTCCGTTCCAGTGGGTTCTGCCCACGTGACTCTTACGCAAGTATCAGCAGCGTTGGTAATAGTTGCTGTGATATTTGCTGGGCAAATGATACGGGGTAAAATAGTATCTTTTGTGCATGGATTGGGAGGATTAACATCCGTACTGTCGCTGGTAACTTTTAAACGATAATCGTTGGAGCAAATAAGTGTCCATGGATTATTGGAAAACATTTTGATTTTCGCTACATAATCGCCCGCAGGAAGATTAGTAAGGCGAGTTACTTGGCAATTTGAGCCGCTACAACTGTATAATTTATTCCAATTTTTATCAAATATTTGGACATCAGCGTTGGGCGCATTCACGTTGCTGATGACAATTGCGTTGTTATTGGTTTTAAATTTAATGGAATCGCACGAAACAACATTGCTGTTGCCATTTCCATTATCAGTGCCACCACCATCTGTTGGTGAGCATGACAGGCCATTGGTGAGGTTGAAATTGAAATAAGCGGTGGTTGTTTCATTTAAATTAAAAACTCCACTCGCACCTAACTCAGCTACACTCTGTCCGTTAGCTCCCTTTCCGACTTGAAATGCCGTTGAAGCCAACTGAATACTGAGGGGGGCATCGTTCCCGACTTGGATAGTGCCACGCGCTTTGGTGTAGTACATCCAACTTTCGGCGATGCTTCGAGATTTACCCTCGTTGCACAGCTCCAGTTTCGGGCTACCTGTAGGTGCAACGGACGTTTCATTCATAAACGTGATGTTGACAACCACCAATTGCCAAGTGGAATTGTTTCTGAGTGTACCACTGAGGGTAGCTGTGCCATTACCATTTTGTTGAAAAGTCAAATCCTGCGGCTTGAACAGGTTGCGCGTGCACGATGACTGAGGGGTACCAATCGCCATAGCGTAAGGCGCCCAGCGGTTGTCGCTACATCCACAAATGTTTTGAGTGGAAGCGACGGTGTATTTTTTACATGGGGCTACTGATTGCGCATAAGTTTGAGTAGTGCCAGATAGTAAAAAAAAGAGAATAAAAGCGAATAATGAAGTAATTTTTGTTTGCATGCTAAGTGTTCGTTTTTTAAAAATAAAGATTTTTATAGTAATGTTTGTTTTAAAAATGATAGATTATTAAGGCTTTTAAAATGGTTTATGATGTATCGGTAGGAATAAAAAATAATATACTATTTTTTTGATTTTTATAAATCAATGGAAAGTAATTTCTTATAATTATAGATAAGATTGGATATGAAAAAATAGTAAAAAGTATAGCGTTAGGGTTGAATATTATGTTTTTATTATAACAAAAGTAGTATTTTTTTAAGTAAAAAGGGGCTTAAAAACCATTTTTTAACAGCCTTTTAAAAGATAAAATTAAGCTATTTGATTTTTTTTAAAAAAGCCATCCCAAATTTTCATTCGAGATGGCCGGTTGGTTTGTCAATTTAAGCCTTGAAAAATATCGAGCTTATTTGGTAATAGTTACTTGTTTGGTGACATCGCGCTTGCCCTGTGTGGTTACACGGATAAGGAAATTCCCCGGTGTGTAATCCAAAACATTTAAC
>JANMYC010001493.1:0-1603 GCA_031381715.1 Saprospiraceae bacterium | reverse complement strand
TCGGTAGTAAATGGTTTTTTTGTTATTATTCTTTCGCGGCATCGCCGATTAATATTTAAATCTTTTGCGGCTTTGCCGCGATACAAATATACAAATCTATTACCTACCGAACTAAAGGGGCGATGCCCCTTCATAAGGCTTAATACAAAAAATCATATATAAAATGAGCGTAATTATCGTTTTATACTGAGGGGGTACGCTTAAACATTACTCCATAAAATTCGTAAAATATATCCGAAATATCATTTACATTTGAGCTTTATCTATATGTAAAAACCGTGTTTTGAAAACAAATCTTAGTAGTTGGGCTAAAATAAACGATACTTTTTTTCTAAAGTCGATCCAAAAAAAATAACGTAACTTCCTTTCAGTCTGTTACTTATATTTTTTTAGGACGACAAAAAAAGTCCCGTTTATTTTTAAACGCCTACTTATCACGTCAAAAATCATTTAAAATTTATGGAGAATCGTATTGGTGGCTATCGTGCAGGAGCTGTCCCATCTGATGCAAGAAGAAAACTGGCTGGTAGGTTTGATAATTTACCACCTAAAGTAGATTTAAGAGAACACCTCACTGAAGTAGAAGAGCAAGTAGGTATGAGTTGTGTCGCTAACGCTTTTGCGGGTGCTTACGAGTATCTGGCAAAACGCAATAATGGTGACTCGAGCGATGTCAGTCGTTTATACATTTATTACAATGCTCGTTACCTCGAAGATGCCCAAGATAAAGATTGCGGCTCAGTGATGTATCAAGCCATCGAAGGCTTAAAGGAATACGGTGCTTGCTCAGAAGAACTCTGGCCCAATGACCGCAGTATGATTTTGAACGAACCCGACCAACCCTCATATGACCACGGTTCTAATTTCAAGATACAAGAAGCTGAATTTATTGAAACCAATCTTGAGCTTTGGAAACAAACTCTGGCCGAAGGTTATCCCATTTCATTCTGTTTGAATACTTTTCAGTCATTTGATGCCGCTAATAAAAACCGAGGACGCGTCCCGATGCCCAAACCAGCGGATAATGTGCGTGAAACACATGGTTGGCACGCTATGTTGTGCGTTGGATATTCCGACCCCGATAGAGTTTTTATTGTCCGAAACTCATGGGGACAAGCGTGGGGTGATAAAGGCTATTGTTACATTCCATACGATTATGTCATGCATAAAGACTACAATGGAAATGATTCATGGATTATTAAATCCGTTGAAAATCTTGATTTCAGCGAGGGTGTTTGGGATGAAACGGAAGAATCGAACTTTGCGGTAGATGGAATGATTTACGTCACTGACTTTTGGATTGAAGTAGCAGACACTGAAGAATTCGCGGTAGCATTAGAGGAACTCTGCACGGAATATGCCGAGACTGAAGAAGACTTTTACTTCGATTATGAAACCGGAGAAGAAGACGAAATTGAATACACATATATCAATAACTTTGAAATATTGACTGAAACGCCCGACGAATTCATTGAAGCCTTAGAAGCGCTCTGTGAGGAATATGCAATTGACGAAAACTACAGTTTTGAATACGGCGATGAGGCAGCGGAAGAGGATTTACGACTCGGCGACCTAGTCGGCGTCGGCTTCGGTCGCCAGGCCG
>JANMYC010001461.1:0-1653 GCA_031381715.1 Saprospiraceae bacterium | reverse complement strand
CGGTGCTACGGCCGCCACTACTGAGGGGGTCGAGTCCACGCTCAGTGCGCTGTGCGTTCAGCACTTCCACTTGCGAGTCACGTAGGTATTTAACGTGGTCGAACTTAGCGACGAACTGTTCTACATTGCTTTTCGAGCCTACTGGGAAGGTGAAAAGTTCTAAATTTTGATCTTTTGCGTATTGGATCGGAAGTTCCGTTTTACCCGTTCCGGGTTCACCTTCTATTAAAAGAGGCATGCCCAATACTCGGGCAATGTGAAATGCTTGCGCTAAATCGGGGTCGCAGATGTACTGCTCTGACCCAGTCCAAATAGTTGTAAGTGCCAATGAAATATATTTTAAATGTTATATTTAAGTAGTTGGGCTAAAATAAACCTGCCTACCGGCAGGCAGGCACTGCTATCTTTTTAAGTCGGCTCCAAAAAACATGCAAAATTCTCCGCTTTGCTTCGCATTTTGCATGTTTTTCAGCCCGACGATAGCATTATTCATTTTTATACGCCCACTTGAAAAGCCCAAAAATAGAGATTTTCGTTTTATTTTTTTTAAAAACTATTTTTCGATATATTACACCGCAATTCAAACCAGAGTTTCCTTTTTAATCTTTCAAACTAAATAATCGTTTTATTCATGAAAACAAGACTCATTTTTATTCTCGTCTGCTTCCTTTCAAACCTGCAAGCGCAAGGCGTTTATCAGGTCAAACTGCTGGATTCTTTGAATAAAAAATTCAATTTACCCACTACGGCTAAATGGGTTTTACCGAATACAGAAGCGGGAACGCAACAAATAGTCGGGAATTATGGCGGAACGACCACCAATATTACGTCAACCAACACCATTTTTACTGTTGGTCAACAGCGGATTGTATCGCAAGGGACTAACCCTTGGGATGCTGGACACAACTATAAAAACAAAGCTGCTATTCAAAAAGGGGATAGATTTCTCATCGTGATTTGGTTGCGCAGCAGCACGCCCAATGCCAAAGTCAGTCTTTTTGCAGAAAATGTAACGACTTATGAAAAGGAAATATCCGCTACATTAAGCCCAACAAATACGTGGAAAATGTACCTCGCTCCCATCGAAAGCAAAGCTGCTTACGCTGTTGATGGCATGACCATCGGCTTGCATTTGGCTATCGCCAATCAAACGGTTGAAATTGCGGGTGTGGCTTGCCTCAATTATGAAAAAAGTATCATTTATAATCAATTACCCCTTGATTTGGACAATAATAGATATGGTGGTATTGAAGCAGATGCAACGTGGCGCAAGGAAGCCGAGCAAAGCATTGAACAATTGCGCAAAGCTAATTTTACCGTAAAAGTCAATAATACCAACGGGCAAGCGGTGAGCGGAGCAGAAGTTCGCTTTGAAATGATGCAGCATGAATTCAAATTTGGCTCTGCGGTGGTCAGCAATAAATTCAACGGTGGCAATGCGCTCAATGCTACTTACGAACAAAAAATGCTCAATTTGGACGGAAAGGGGCATGGTTTTAATGAAATTGTTTTTGAAAATGACCTTAAATGGCCCTCTTGGGAGCAACGCTGGTTTAGTAGTAATGCAGAAATAGCACAAGATATTGCCTTTTTAAATAGTAAAAATTTCAGTGTACGGGGGCATAATCTCGTTTGGCCCGGTTGGGATTATTC
>JANMYC010001393.1:0-3521 GCA_031381715.1 Saprospiraceae bacterium | reverse complement strand
GGGTGATAGGAATTCTGATAATAAACTCCGTCCCCACCCCCTCAGTACTTTGCACCTCCAAAGTTCCCCCATGCCCCTTCGTCACAATATCATAGGCGAGTGAAAGTCCTAAGCCTGTGCCTTGCCCTGTGGGTTTGGTGGTGAAAAATGGCTGGAAGACTTTAGCGCGCACGCTTTCAGACATGCCTGTACCATTGTCTTTTACACTTATTTCAATACCTTTTTTGGTGCGTTTGGAGCGTATCAATACTGAGGGGGTGTAACTTGAAGGGACATCATTATTTGCAAGGGCATTTTGCTTTTGTTGATGAACGGCATAGAATGCATTATTGAAAAGATTGAGTAGAACCCGCATCATGTCTTGTGGGACGACATTAACTTTGCCGATGCTCTCATCTAAATCCATCTTTGCGAAAGGCAAACCTTGTGGATAATCGATACTTTCCCAAGGTATTTCTTCTGAAAATACCTTGTTTTTAATTTTCATATTGTGGTAGCTAAGGAGAAGGGTCTCTTTGATGAGGAAATTAATATTTGTTGGTTCTTTTAAGCCCGAACTCTTTGCCGAATGTTCAAGCATCCCTTTCACGATATTGCTGGCACGGTGACCATGATGTTGTATTTTACTTTGATTTTGATTTAAATCATTCAAAATTTCGTCAATATAAACTTTGCCACCATCGGGCATATTTATTTTATCTAATTCTTCTTTGAGTTCTTTGGCTAAATCCACGCTCAATTCTGAAAAGTTGTTGACAAAATTCAAAGGGTTTTGTATTTCATGCGCAATGCCAGAGGTAAGTTCGGCCATTGATGCCATTTTTTCAGTATGAATAAGCCGTTGCTCATTGAGTTTCTGACGGAATTGGTAGAATATAAACAAATAAGCCACTACTCCAATAAGTATTAAAACATACAAAAAGAGCATGGGCACAAACCACCATTTGTGCAAAATATCACCGTCGATAACGAATTTAAATTGTGCAGACACGGCATTAGGTTGATTGGGTTTTACCATAAAGGTGTATTCTCCGCCGTCGAGATGCGCATACTGTACTTCTGAGCAGTTATTGCAAGCGCTCCATTCGTAATCAAGTCCAACCAATTTGTAGGAAAAGGATTTTTGCGCAGAATTCTGAGTATTGACGAAGTGAAAAAGCAAGTAGTTCTTATCGTAAGCTAAAGTATAAGTCGTATCTTTAGATGCTGTGATATACTGAGGGGGTGAGGTAGTTTGATTACCTATGACAGTTACAGATACTATTTTAGCAAATGAACTATCACTTTTGGCTTTGGTAGCATTACAAAACAAGCATAAAAGAGTAAAAATTAAGGCAGTACTAACTTTTTTCATCACAATAACTTTAATTATTCATGGTAATTGAATGATTGATTTACCCTTGATTATTGTGTTTACTTTTCCAAAACGCGTATGCGAAACAACCGTACATAAAAATAGCGGCGATGGACCAAATCATGTAGAACTGAAGATAAAGGCTCCTTGAGTAAGCGAGCATGGGCTTGTTAAATATATCAATGAAGCCGATTAAGTTGCTGGTAATAAGTCCAATACTCACCCAAAAGAGAGATTCGTCTGATAGTTTTACAATACTTAAATCTTGGATCAATTGAATGAGATAATAAATTGATAGGCCCGAAATAAAAATTTTAGAGACTGCATTTGAATAACCATTGCTCTCTAATCCCGACCAAATAAATGCATCCACTCCGATAAATATTAAAAGTACCCCACCTAATAGGATAGTCATTTTTTTTTCTCGCGGTGTATGTAATACTGTCCAAAACATCCACACAAAGGTTATGATGTCAATGGCTGTAAAACCATATAAAAAAGTATTCTTTGCGGTGGGGAAAAAATGCAATATTATATCCATTAACAAAATAACCGTAAGACCTCCCAGTAATACTTTCAATTCTTTTGTTAAAAAAGAAAAAAAGTAAATGCCTACCAAAATTGGTAGTATAACAATATACTGTGCAACACCCACAAGGTACGTTGCGATTTTTATCAATTCCATAGGAGGACTTTGGCGTTTATTTTTTGTGAAAAAAACTAACGAACTATTGCTTGGGAACGATGAAATAAATAAACTTATGTTCTTTTGTATTTTTAATAAGTGAACGATTTCAAGTTTGACTCCATACCCCTGAAGGGAGATTACCTCTCAAAAAAGTCGAAATTTCGACTTTTACTTGATTTAATCCCCCTTCGGGAGTATGGGGGCAAACTTGAAAATTGAACCTTATTTATTTTTATTCCGCATCAAAAGAATGTAAATTTATTCTTACTTCGTTCCTTACGTGAAACACGCGTCATAAACTGAATAAACCTATGCTTCGCCAAACGGAGGAATGCCCAGTTTGGGTCCATCATAGTCTAAATCATTGGCATCAAATGTTGAGAACAAAATATCTGAATTAGAGGTGGACATAGATCTGGAAGCAGCGGACGGGGTAGCCCCTCTGAATATTAAATGAATACAATTCCATAATCCGATAGTATCAGCCGACCTGAATCCAAGACTAATAATTAAATCATCGAATGACAGGGCTTCAATCTTGTCCAACTTTATTTTTAAATCATCGAGTTTAATGTATAAACCATGATTATATTTGACGAGCTGTTGCTTAACGAGTTCACTTTTAAAATTAAATCTCATGCTGTTATGCTTGATAATGTTATCACTTAACAGCGATAAATCGGCATCCGAAAATTGCATTGGAGAGCTTTTAGGTTTTTTATGAGGATTTTGTTTATCAAGCTCTGTGCCCACCATAATCAAGCGTATAGTGTTCACATTAGGTGATTCGTCCCTTCTTTCAATGCCAAAATAGAACCCTAAATGGGTTAATCCTTCATCTAAATATTGCTGAATATTCTTTTTAAAAGCTTGGATATTAAAAATGAACTCAGGCACAACTGTGTTAGGAAAAGATTTGAGAAAAATTTGATCAAAGTCAGTTAACTGTTTTGAGAGTAAGTTTTCAATCATTGTGTCTACATCAATGATTCCAGAACCATTGTTAAGTATTTCTGATAGTTTGGGCACGGTATGTTTTTGTAACATGATTTGGTTTTTAAAAGGTGAAAAAATATATAAAAAAAGGCTTCTAAACTATTCAAAATCAATGGCTTAGAGATTTGTCTAAAGATAAAAAATAAAGATTAAATTTTTATCTTAAATATCAAAGAAGTATAGCCTTTTTGTGGCTTTAAATTGTTTTAAATAAGCTTTCGAACCAATTATTGAATTGAAAGTATTATCTTAAACTCAGTGCCGACCCCCTCAGTACTTTCCACTTTCAAAGCCCCCCCATGCCCCTTGGTTACAATATCATACGCTAAAGAAAGTCCTAAGCCAGTGCCCTGCCCTGTGGGTGTGGTGGTGAAAAAGGGTTGAAAGACTTTGGCTCTCACGCTTTCGGGCATACCCGTACCGTTGTCCAACACTTTTATTATAATTTGATTATCGAGTTGTAATGTTGTCACAGTCACTTTA
>JANMYC010001348.1:0-9373 GCA_031381715.1 Saprospiraceae bacterium | reverse complement strand
CTGTTTCTGTAAAATCGTATTTCTGTATTTCTTTAAAAACTTTTTTCTGTGAAATCGCAAATAAGTTTTTGTGGTTTTAAAGAAATCAGTATTTTTACGGCTAAAATAATAGAAAACGCATGATTATATCCGTTGTAAATTTGAAAGGTGGCGTTGGTAAATCCACCATCAGCCAAAACATGGCCGTTTACTTTGCTACTGAGGGGGTCAAAGTCTGTATCGTTGATACCGATTTTGAGCAACAGACCTCTATGAAGTGGGTAGAGCAGCGTGGCAATCGTCAACCGCTTATCCCTGTATTTGCTATTTCAGAGAAAGCTTTGTCAACGAATCTGAGCGAACTAAAAACGACGTATCAGTTGGTCGTCATCGATGGAACACCTGCTCTTTCGACTTTAGCCAGCCGTATTTTACTTGAAAGTGATATGGTCATTGTGCCTATCACCCCCACGGGCTTCGATTTATGGAGTTTCGAGAAGTTTTATGAACGTTATAATGACGTCAAAGCGAGAAGAGGCGACGATTTGTCGGCTTATTTGGTACTCAATCGTTTCAAAAAAACAAGTTTCCACAAAGGGGCAGAAGAAGCCGTGAAAGATTTTGAAATTGAACTCTTAAAAACTCGAATAGGGGACAGAATGGCTTATCAAGAGTGTGGTTTACAGGGTTTGAGTGTGATAGAAGGGAAAGACAAAAAAGCCGCTGAAGAGGTAGCTAATCTATGTGAGGAGGTTTTTAGTCATTTGAAAAAATAAAAACAGATTTCCGTGTTTCTGTATTTCAGTATTCACGATTTTCCGTATTTCATTAATAATTTAAATTTTGGATTAAAATGAGCGATAAAAAAGATTTTTTCTCAAAAACGTTTGATAAAAATAAAAAAGCCATTGTAGCGGTACCCGAAGAGGAAAAGACTGTGAACAAAACCATCAAGGAAATTCACAGCAATGAGTTGGCTCGACTTACTTTGGATATTCCTCAAGACCTTCATCGCAAGGTAAAAATTAAAGCAACCGAAATGGGCATCAGCATTAAAGATTACGCCATTGGTTTATTTGAGCGTGATTTATTGAAATAGAATTGCACTGTGAGATGTGTCAAAAGGCTTTTCAATTCGCAATTACTACATTTTATACACTCAGGAGGTTTTCAATTTTAATTACTACAAAATATACACTATTCAATATCACAACAGCTTTTGTTGTATTTTAATCAGTTCTTTTTATAATTTTCTTATATTTAGAACAGCCTTTTTCATTGAATATCAATAACTTATGAGGTTAAATACTACAAAAAATACACCATAATACTATAGTTTATACACCCAATTACTACATTTTATACACTTAATTACTACAAAAAATACATTCTATTACTACATTTTATACACCGCTTGCTACAAAATATACACTTTGTGGATAGAAAAACGCTCATTATTAACCAATTCCTGGGTGTTTTATCAAAATTCCATGGTTTTTCAATTTTTAAATATTATCTTTTTACTTTTTTACTGAATTTTCAACTTTTTTATTCTGGTTTATGTAGCTAACTAATTGATTTTTAGATAGTTATACAATTACTACAAAATATACACCTTTAAATAATTACTACAATTGTAAATATTTTGTAGTAATTGATTTATATTTGCGTATAATTCTTTTCAATGAAAAACGATAAAAACTTACTTCCAGCCAAGAAGTCAGATAATATTTTTGTCCAGTCCAATGAGTTTATACAAGCCAAGTATAAAGACAATTTGTCGTTTTGGGAACTTTTGATTTTCGGTAAAATGTGCACGATGATTGACCCCAGCGATACGGATTTTAAGGATTACAAAATATACATAAAAGATTTGATCGACTTTTCGGGTGTGGTGAAAGGAGGGATTGTATATCAGTACGTACTGGAAGCCACCGAGCGGCTGAAACAGCGGGAGGTGAGCCTGACATTGAAAAATGAAGAGGGTAAGGAGGAGACATTAGAGACTTATTTGGTGGTCGGGCGTAAAATTTTGACCCATCGAGAGTCGGATGAAAATATGTACGTAAAATTGACATTTCACCCCGATTTGAAACCTTTTTTACTGCAACTCAAGCGGGATTTCACGAAACTCGATATTCGGACGTATCGGTTTTTACATACCAGCACCAGTATTCGATTGTACCACATATTAAAACAATTTTATGGTCGTAAAAAAATCCACCCTAAACTCAATCTTCAAGAGTTAAAAGAAATGCTTGGGGTAGGGGATAAGTATAATCCTTACAATAATTTTAAACAACGCGTTTTGGATGATGCCCAAAAACGGTTGGTTGAAAATACCGATATCCGGTTTGATTACGAAGAAGTAAAAGAGCGCAAAAAGGTAGTAGGTTTGATTTTTCATATTTCAGAAAATCAACCCGAAATATTAAAAGATGCTCAAACGGAGCAATTTTTTATCAATGAAATACCACAAAGCTTTTTTGATGAGGTGTTTGCAAAAGTAGAAAATTGGGGAATCAGTAAAGAAGTATTGAGTTTATTGATTGATACACAGCCCGAAGATGTTATTCGTAACAGCATTGAATACATCCTTTTTGAAGAGAAAAAGGGAAAAATAAAAGAGAACAGGGCTGGATTTTTTATCAATGCGGTTAAAAACAGATACACGAATCCTGTTTTTGAGGAAAGTAAAAAGAAAGAAATTAAGGCAAAAGAGGTAAAAGCAAAATCTGAAACATTGGCTCAATTGAAAACGGAACTGAAAGGGCTCAATTCTGAATACCAAAACGCCATTAATGAGAAAATAAGGGAAGTGACGTCGGTGGATACAAGCATTACAACTGACGCCATTGCGAATGTAAAAAAGAATAATTCCTATTATTTTACTTTAAAAAAGGTGAATCCGGATACTTTGGATGTGGAAGTCTATCGGAAGGATAAAATACTGAGGGGTCTTGTCATTCAAGAAATTCAATTGCTCAAACCTGAGCTTTTTGAAGCCATACACTTAGAATACATGCCACAACTGAAAAATTTAGAACAAACGATAAAAGAGTTTTCTAAGTAAGTCGTTTTTTAAATAATAGCTATGGAACAAAATAACAAAATTGTCTTATTTCAAGAGAAGCAAATCCGTCGGGTTTGGTACAATGAGCAATGGCATTTTTCAATAGTGGATACCATTGAAGTTCTGACTGATAGCCCCATACCGCGAACGTATTGGTCGAAGCTCAAAGCAAAGATTAGCAAAGAAAGTGAGTTGAACCCAATTTGGGTACAACTGAAAATGCTATCGTCGGACGGTAAAAATTACAAAACAGATTGCACCAATACTGAGGGGATGTTGCGCATCATCATGTCAGTATCTTCGCCCAAAGCTGAACCGTTCAAACTGTGGTTGGCACAAGTAGGTAGGGAGCGGATTGAAGAAATTGAAAATCCTGAATTGGGTATTGAACGGATTAAGGAGTTGTACAAAGCCAAGGGTTACAGCGATGCTTGGATTGATACACGGATTAAGACCATTGAAACCCGTAAAGAATTAACCGACGAATGGAAAAATAGAGATGTAAAAGAGGGGCAGGAATATTCAATCTTGACGGCTGAAATTGCGAAAGCGACATTTGGATTAACACCCGCTGAGCACAAAAAATTTAAAGGCTTGGAAAACCAAAACCTACGCGACCACATGACACGCCTTGAACTCATATTCACCATGTTGGGTGAGGAATCAACAAGGCAAATTGCTATTGAAGACGATAGTAAGGGTTTTAATGAAAACAGAGAAGCAGCCCAAAAAGGGGGACATGCAACAGGTAAGGCGAAAAAGATGTATGAAAAAACAAGAGGTGTAACGGTACTGTCTTCTGAAAACTATTTAAAACAAATAGAGGAATCGCAGAAAAAAGGAGAATTGCCTGAGGATAGCAAAATGGGTAATGAATGAAGCATTCACCATTCAAATTATATATAAAAAGGGCATTATAGCATTTGTTTTTACACCCTCGCTTAATTTGTTTATTCATATATTCCGATATATCTTCGCCCCAAATGAAAAAATAGAGGAATAGTGAGCAGTACAATGAAAACGCATATAAAAACGAGGCAAATTGTTCTTTGCCTGTTCGCCTTTTGGCTTTTTGTTGTCACACAAGCTGTAGGACAGAGTTTTCCCCCAAAGTTTCGCCCATTATCCCAAGAGCAGGGGCTTTCCAATAATGCTGTTACTTTTATTTATCAAGATAAATCGGGTTTTATCTGGATTGCGACTCGCTATGGTTTAAACCGCTACGATGGCTACGAATTGCAGGTGTATTCAAAAGAAGGGAAAGGGCGTTTTTACATTCCATTGGAAAATATTTACAATATTTGTGAAGACATTGCTGGGCGTTTGCTGATAATCCCCTTCAACGGCGAAGTATTGGTTTTAAACCCTACCACGCAAGCATTTGAGCCTTATTTTACCGACGATGAAAAAAAGCGAAATGGCTTAAAAGACCTGGTTATTTTGGATTTATACAGCGATAATGCGGGTATATTGTGGCTTTCAACGCTCAATAACGGGCTTTTGGCGTTCGACCAAAAGCAGAGAATACTGCGCTTTTACAATACAAAATCTCAACCCGCTATTTTAAGTAATAAAGTCAAATGTATTTTTAGCGACAGCCAAAAACGCTTGTGGGTGGCTACTGATATTGGGCTGACGGTCATTGGTGTTGACCGCAACAGCGCAACGGATTACCCCCTCAGTATCATTAGTAGTAACAAAGAAACCAATACCATAAATGCTCTTTACGAGGATCGTCTTAATCGAGTGTGGGTAGGAACAGAAAGGGGCTTGTTTTTGTACCATGCTTCAACAGGGCAATTTTTGTCGTTTGAAACTGTAACCAGACAAAAAAGCCCATCAACCATTATTCGTTGCCTTCAAGATGATGCAAATGGCAATATGTGGATTGGGACGGACGATGGTTTGTACATTTTTGATGTCCAAAAGCAAATACTCCGTGAAGTGCCTACTAAACCCAAAGAACGCTTTGCCTTGAATGATAAATACGTGTTTTCAATTTGTCGAGACCGACAAAATAATATGTGGGCAGGGACTTATTTTGGCGGTGTTAATGTGCATTATTATGCGACGTATGGTTTTGGTACTTTTCCGCAAGAGGACGCGCACAGTGCCTTAGAAGGTAAGATTATTCGAGATATTGTTGAAGATAAAAAAGGTAATATCTGGTTTGGCTTAGAGAATAGCGGCGTTGTGGGCTTGATGGGTAAAGACCGAAACGTTCAGAAAATGACTGATAAAACCTTGCAAACAGCACAAGTGCAAGGGCTTGCATGCGATGCAGAGGGTAATTTATGGGTAGGAAACTATAACAGGAGTTTGGATTTTTTAAACGTTAAAACAAAAGAAATTCGTCATTTTGAACATAAACCCGATGATGACAATAGCCTAAGTTTGAATTCAGTGAACAATGTTTTAGTGGATAAAAAAGGGCGCATTTGGGCGGGGACAAATTTAGGTGGCTTGAACCGTTACGATAAAGTGCAAAATGTGTTTTATCGCTATAAACACACCGATCAGGTGGGCAGCCTCAGCAACGACCAAGTGGCAACGCTCCACGAAGACCAACAAGGGCGGATTTGGGTTGGCACAGTACGGGGCTTAAATCTGTACGACGAGCTCAAAAATACCTTTATTACCTATCCATTACTGAGGGGTGGAAAAAATACTGCGGCTGAAAACCTATACGTTACTGCTATTTTTGACAATCAAAAAGGCACAATCTGGGTAGGTACGGCGGGCGATGGACTTTTCAAGCTTGACCCTAATACAGGTAAAAGCGAAGCAATTGCGCCCGATGCACCTTTGAGTAACTCTACGGTATATAAAATTTTAGAAGATAGGGGTGGGCAATTGTGGTTTAGTTCCAATAATGGCTTGTATCGCCTCAATCCTACGACAGAACATTATGAAAAATACACTTTAAGCGATGGCTTAACCTCCAATCAATTCAATTATAATTCTGGATTATTGCTGAGTAGTGGGCAGTTAATTTTTGGTGCTGTCAATGGTTATACGCTATTTGACCCTGCGCAAATTCAAAAATCGGATTATAAACCCGCTTTAATTATCACCGATTTTCTGGTGGGTGACGTGCCAGCGCACAACATAAATGAACTCAAAGGCAATCCTTTTGAAAAAACACGTTTGGCTTATGACCAATCCACTTTGCATCTATCGTTTGTGGCTTTAGAATATGGCAGTTACGATAACAAGTTGTATTCATATAAATTGGACGGATATGATAAAGAGTGGTCAATTCCTTCTAAAAATAAATCGGCAACTTACACCCAATTGCCGCCGGGTACATATCAGTTTTTAGTAAAAGCGACCAATAATGATGGAGAATGGTTGGCAACGGCGCAGCCCATTTCAATCCAAATTCGCTATCCGTGGTGGCGGACTTATTGGGCTTATGCGTTTTACCTTGTGCTATTGGGCGGTGCCGTTTATTTGTTTGGGCAGTATTCCGTGATAAGAAATAATCGGAAAAGAGAATTACTGCTCGAACACTACGAGCGCGAACGCGAACAGGAGTTGAGTGCCCTGAAATATCGCTTTTTCACCAATATTTCGCATGAATTTCGTACACCTTTGACACTCATAAAAGCCCCCTTGGAAGAGCTGAAAACTCGATTATCCAAAGCAGGAGGTGAGCCTTTGAGCCAAAGAATACAGTTGATGAGCCAACAAGTGGATAAAATGATGCGCTTGGTGGATCAACTCATGGATGTCAGCAAATCTGAAATGGGTCAATTGAACATTTATTTATCGGCTACCGATATTGTGGTGCTGGGTGATCAGTTGGTTAAGCAATTTCAAACCATGGCAACGCAGCAAAAAATTGATTTGGAATATATCCCCTCTGTACCGCATTTGACTGCTTCGATTGATATAGATAAAATTGAAAAAGTACTCTATAATCTTCTGAGCAATGCGTTTAAATACACACCAACGGGTGGTCAAATAAAAGTGTATCTGGATTGCGCTTTGGGTGAAAAAAATCAAGAGAGTCAGATTAAAATACGCATAGAAGATACAGGCGTGGGCATTTCAGAAACCGACGTACCCCGCATTTTTGACCGTTTTTATCAAGGCGATAACCAACAAACGTTGGCTCAAAAAGGGACAGGTATCGGTTTGGCGCATTGTCGAGAGTTGATTGATTTGCACAAAGGCACGATAACCGTCCAATCGACCCTACAAAAAGGGAGTATTTTTGAGGTGATTTTTCCTTTGGTTGTGCCTCAGGCTAAATCACAATTGGCAGAAACGCCAAATTTAGAAGCTCTTAATACGACAGAAGCACCCCCTCAGTATTTTACTGAAAAAATGCCTTCTGAAAAAGCATCCGTATTGGTGGTTGAAGACGACCCTGATGTACAGAACTATTTACGAGAACTTTTAACGGAAAAATACCACGTTACCTGCATGGATAATGGGCAATTGGCGTGGGATTATCTTCAAAAAGAACTACCCGATGTGGTGGTGAGCGATGTTATGATGCCGCTTATGGATGGTATTCTTTTTTGCAAACATATTAAAAGTCATTTGTCCACCTGCCATTTACCAGTTGTGATGCTGACGGCTAAAACGACCGTTGCAGATCAACTCGAAGGATTAGAAACGGGCGCGGATGATTATATCAGTAAGCCTTTTCACCCCGATGTTTTACTGGCGCGGGTTAAAAATTTATTGACAAGCCGCCGTATTTTGAAAGATAAAATCCGTAAAGACATAATACTGCAACCCACTGAAGTTACCACAAATTCTTTGGATGAAACTTTTTTAAAGACAGTAATGACACTTTTGGAAGAAAATATCACAAACCCCGATTTTTCAGCCCAAACACTGGTGCAATCACTGAACATGAGCCGCTCGGCTTTTTATCGAAAACTACAAGCACTTACCAACTTAGCCCCCAGCGATTTTATTCGTGAAATGCGGATGAAGCGGGCAGCACAATTGCTCCAAAATCAAGAACTTAATGTTACTGAAGTCGCTTATGCAGTAGGGTATAATGATTTGAAAACATTCCGCCAAAATTTTCAGCAGCGGTTTAGGGTTTCGCCTTCGCAGTTTGTTAGGAAGAAGTAATATATCTGGTAAGATGGTTTCATTTTTTTAAAAAACACATTTAAGCAATCTATTCAGCTATTGAACAGTTTACCACCTTTTTTTTGGACAAAATACCTCATAGGTATTTTGTATATATCATATTTTTGCTCAAATAATAAAAGAGCCGCAACAATTATGATAAGAAACAAACGCATTCTACAACTTTTAGAGGAAATTTATACCATCATACTGAGGGGGGGCGAGCCGTCCATGTTCAGTCCGCTGAGTAAAATCTATGTCATACTCTTTTTCCTTTTGGGGATTATAAAACCCAACTTAATTGGGCAAGCCCTGCCACCCGTTTTTGGCTCTGAATACAAAGCTCAAAAGGACACCCGTGTGCGCCAATATATGCCCGCTCAAAAAATAGTGTGGCAAAAAGGAGACGTTAGAGGAGCAGATAATCTATTGGCATTAGGGCGTGGTCAAGCTGATTTAGCGCACAAGGATTATTGCACCATGACTTCTACGGCGGTTGAAAAACCCGCTATTTTACTCGACTTCGGCAAAGAATTGCAAGGCGGTATTGAACTCGTGACTGACCGACCTGCCAGCAAAACGCCTATTAGGTTACGCATTAGATTGGGCGAGTCAGTGACCGAAGCCATGTCCGAAATTGACACCCTTCAAGGGGCGACAAATGACCATTCCATGCGGGATTTTACGGTAGAAGTACCGTGGTTGGGCGCTGTACAGATTGGCAATTCAGGTTTTCGGTTTGCGAGAATTGATATGTTAGATACAAGTCGTGAATTACAAATTAAAGAGGCGCGGGCGATTTTTACGTACCGAGATATTCCATATTTAGGTTCTTTTAAATGCAACGACGAGCGGCTGAACCGCATTTGGGCAACGGGGGCGTACACCGTTCACCTCAATATGCAGGAATATCTGTGGGACGGTATCAAGCGAGATAGGTTGGTGTGGGTAGGCGATATGCACCCCGAAGTGATGGCGATAAATACCGTTTTTGGCGACCAAGAAGTCGTCCGCAAAAGCCTTGATTTATCCCGAGATTTAACGCCTTTGCCGCAATGGATGAACGGGCTAAGTTCCTATTCGATGTGGTGGATTTTGATTCATAAAGATTTGTACCAATATCAAGGCAATTTGGCGTATTTAAAAGAACAAAAAGCCTATTTACTCCCACTTTTAGACCAATTAATATCAAAAATTAAAGACAATAAAGAGGCACTCGACGGC
>JANMYC010001304.1:0-2307 GCA_031381715.1 Saprospiraceae bacterium | reverse complement strand
ATACGCCACAATACCCACGACTAAAGCCGTTAAAGTGAATGTAAAAACGCCCACGATAAGTATCATAAAATACGGTATATCAATGCGATAAGCAAAATTACTCAACCACGTATTCGTAACATATAAGGCAATCGGCACGCTGATAAATAAAGCAATACCCACCATATAAATGTATTCATTCGTTAAAATTTGAATGATAGAAAAAGGCGATGCACCGAGGACTTTTCGAATGCCTATTTCTTTGGTGCGGGCGACCGTCAAAAATAACGTGATGCCAATGATGCCTAAAGAAGCCAAAAAGACGGCAATGATGTTGAAGTAAAGCAAAAGATTAGCGGTGCGTTGGTCTTGGGTATATAACTTCGCCAAGTTTTCATCCAAAAATTCAATGTCCAACGGTGTGGTTTGATTGAGTTCTGCATGAATGGCACCAATATTTTTGACCACTTTGGCGGTGTTGGCTGCGTCAAATAAGACAATACTGCGTCCGTCCATGCGTACTCTTTCGGACACTGTGATAAAATAAGGCTCAATTTTATTGTGCAATGAAAACAGGTTAATGTCTTCAAATATGCCCGCAATGGTAAAAGGAATGCCCACCTGACCCGTTGTTTCATTGGTGTATTCTGGTTCGGTTGTAATGGTCATACCAACCAATTTATCGGCGGAAACCCCTTTCAATTGCGCCAATTTTTCAGCCGCCGTCCGATTGATGAGCGTTGCGGCGGTTGCCGAGGGTGTCGTCAAAGTTGTTTTTAAACCGTAGGCTTTTATGCCTTCGTAATCGAGGTATAATTGGTTGGCATCGTCAAAAACGGCATCTATGCCTTCTATTTTGTACGTCATTTGGTTAAACGGTTCGATACCAAAAGTTGAACCGTTGCCTACCGCTTTTATTTCGGGCATTTGCCGAAGTTTTTCTTGAAAAACAGCCTGTTTGTCTTCGGATGCGTAGGCGTATAAAATCCCTTCTTTTCTAAATCCAATGCTTTTATTATCAATAAATTTGATTTGTTGATGAATAAAATAAGAAATTGAGGTAATAGAAATGAGTATCACAAATTGACTGGCAATCAAGTACCGCCGAATGGGGAAACGCTGAAAATTATTGCTTCGCAAGCCTTCTTTAAATAGCGTAACCGTATCTTTTTTAGATAAATAAAAAGCGGGGAAAAGGCTCGCCAATCCACCAATTAAAACCGCCAACGCAAGGATTATGAGAAACGTTTGTGGATGAGCCAAAACGTTTGTGCTGATGTCAGTTGCCATAAATGTATTGAAAAAAGGCATCAATAGGTGTATCAGCAACGCCGTTATGGGCAAAGCAATCAAGGACAAGAGAACACTTTCGACAATAAATTGAGACGTAATACTCGAACTATTCGCGCCAATAACTTTTCTAACGCCAATGCTTTTGCCTTGTTTTGACTTAATAGCAAGCGTCAAATTGGCATAATTGAAAAGCGTAATGAGCGTAATAAACAAAGCAAAAAAACCAATAAGCGTGATATAACGGCTATTACCCGTCGGTTTTAGTTCATATAACACATTTTCTCTGAAATGAATATTTACAATTGGTTGTAAAGAATGTTTTTTATACAAAACATCTTTAGCAACTTTTGGATTGAACGCTGCGAAAGCACTATTCAATTGATTTTCAACATTTTGCACATTGCTTGCTTTGTCTTTTTCGATGTACACATGACAGCCCCAATAGTTAATTTTAGGGTTATTTAAAGCAACACTAAAATCAAAATTGGCATTTAGAGGTACATCTTCGATGATGGCAGCTACCAAATAATCCTCGCCCGCTATTTTCACCAATTTGTCAATGGCGGCACCCGTGTTGAGCGCGTCTTTACCATACAACTTTTCCGCTACGGAAGCCGTCAAAAGAGCTTTTTTTGAGCCTTCGCCGAAGTTTTTAAAACTCCCGTGTTTCAATGTCCACGTAAACACGTTGCTAAAAGCGGTGGGGGTGTTGGTCGTCAACACGTTTTTAGTCTCAATTTTTTTATCATTTGACTGGATAAATTCGGCAGATGGCGACACCACAAACTGAACCACATCTTTGATACCCGTTGTAGATTTGAAGGCTTGGGCTTGCCGAGCCTGTTCACCAGCGTCCGCATCTGACCAACGAGGAAAGCCAATCACGCTGTAATCTTGAGAACGATACGTCCGCACAACCCGATAAATATTGTCCGAATTTTGGTGAAATTTATCATAACTCCATTCAAATCCGATGTAACTGATGGCAGTATATGCCACAAAAAGCCCAATCACCAAATTGGTCAAATTCAGTAA
>JANMYC010001282.1:0-4805 GCA_031381715.1 Saprospiraceae bacterium | reverse complement strand
CGCTGATGCTCCGTTTAGCCACTGATTACACTGAAACCGACTGATTTTACACTGATATATACTTGATTTTTTAAAAACCAGTGTAAATCAGTCAATATCTGTAAAATCAGTGGCTAAATGGAGCTTAAGCGACTATCTGACTAGGTAATTACATTTTTCAATAAAATATCACTTAAAAAACCTATCTTTGCGCCCGAAAAAATTTCAAGATAAACTTAAGAATAATTGAAATAGTAAAATGATGTACGATAGCAATCCTACCATTGAAGGCATTATAGGTGCTGGTAAAAAAATCGAAGAAGACCGCCAAGGCGAAGTATTATTCAAGGAATTTGAAGAAAATACTCAGGGGGGTAAAAAATTCTATATTGAAAGTTATGGCTGCCAAATGAATTTCAGTGATTCTGAAATTGTGGCTTCAATCCTCAGCGAAGTGGGTTATCGCCCTACGCGCATGATGGAAGCGGCTGATTTGATATTGGTAAATACGTGTTCTATCCGTGAAAAAGCGGAGGATACCGTACGCAAACGCTTGCGAGTTTTTGAAAAAGAGAAGCGTCCAGGTTCGCTGGTTGGCGTTTTGGGATGTATGGCGGAGCGTTTGAAAGCCAAGTTTTTAGAAGAAGAGAAATTAGTGGATTTAGTCATCGGGCCAGATGCGTATCGTTCCTTACCCGACCTCATTGCCAATGCCGAAGATGGTGAAAAAGGGGTCAATGTTTTCCTTTCAAGAGAAGAAACTTACGCGGATATTGCGCCTGTGCGCTTGGATACAAATGGTGTTACGGCATTTATTTCCATCATGCGAGGCTGCGATAATATGTGTTCGTTTTGTGTTGTACCTTTTACGCGTGGACGTGAGCGCAGCCGTGACCCCCTCAGTATTGTGGCTGAAGCGAGGGATTTATTTCAAAAAGGGTATCGTGAAGTGACGCTTTTAGGTCAAAATGTGGATTCATATAAGTGGAAAGCAGGCGACAGTAATGAGGCGACAGGCGATAGTCAACAGGCGACAGTTGGTAATATACAAGATATTCAATCAGTGAACTTTGCGGAGCTTTTAGAAATGGTGGCTTTGATTTCACCTGATTTGCGCGTGCGTTTTTCAACCTCTCACCCGAAGGATATTACGGATGATGTGCTGCACACAATGGCTAAATTTGATAATATTTGTAAATATATTCACTTGCCTGTTCAGTCGGGTAATTCACGGGTTTTGAAATTGATGAATCGCACTTATGACCGTGAGTGGTACATGGGCAAGGTGAAACGAATTTATGAAATAATGCCTGATTGTGCTATTTCGAGCGATATGATTGCAGGTTTTTGTACTGAAACCGAAGATGAGCATGAAGAAACTTTGAGTATCATGGAATATTCCAATTATTCGATGTCGTATATGTTCTTTTATTCAGAACGCCCAGGCACATTGGCTGCTAAAAAATTCGTGGATGATATTCCCGATGAAGTTAAAAAACGCCGTTTGACGGAAATAGTAAGGCTTCAAAATCAGATTTCACACAATCACAATCAAGCGGAAATTGGTAAAACGTTCAAGGTGCTGATTGAAGGTGATTCTAAGAAATCGGATATGGAATTCAAGGGTAGAAATACACAAAATAAGATGATGGTTTTTCCTAAAATCGAAGGCTTAAAAGCAGGTGATTATTGCCATGTAAAGGTGAAAAGTGCCACAAGTGCTACTTTGATTGGTGAAATAGTGGTTTAAAATATTTCAGTTTTTTAATAAAAAAGGACATAAAGTAAGATAAAAACGTCATTTAATGAGGGGATTAGCTTATTTTGTGTCCTTTCTATTTTAATTAAAATTAATTCAAAATGTTTGAAGAACCGCAAGCACAATATAACTACACTCCAAAGAATGTATCTCTTGATGACTATTTGGAAATGATTTCAGACGATAAAAAACGTTATGAATATCACGATGGCAAAATTATGGATATTAAATCCGCTACTGTTGCGCACGGTCGGATTTGCACTAATTTAGTTGCACAAATTGATAATTGCGTTAGAGAAAAAGATTGTGATGTATTTGCAGGAGATAGAGAATTATGGATTGCGGATTGCAATAAAATGTTCTTCCCAGATGTGATGGTCGTGTGTAATAACCATGAATTAAAGCAAATGTCGAAAAATGTTCAGGCTACTATTAACCCCTCAGTAGTTATAGAAGTTTTATCGGAATCAACTGCGGATTACGATAAAACAGATAAGCGAAGATGTTATAAAAAGCTGAAAAGCCTAAAACAGATTATTTTTATTTCACAAACTGAAAAATACATTCATACGGTTGTAAGAACTGAAAATGACCGAATCTGGAATGAAATTGATTATTTTGAAGATGAAGAACTCGTTCCAATTGGCGATTGTTTAATCCCTTTAAATGAAATTTATCGCCGTGTTTCTTTTGATGTCCAGTCAGAAAATGCTACGGATTGATATGGAATTATAGCCTAAAACTTACTTTTTATTTAAACCACTTATTGCTATCGGCTTTTTGTAAAGCTTCTATGCGCGAGTGCACGTGGATTTTTTCGTAGATATTACCAATGTGCTTGCGGATAGTGCCAACGCTGATGTAGAGTTTATCGGCAATTTGTTGGTAGGATTTCCCTTGCACCCACAGCTCCAAAATCTCAATTTCACGTTTGGTAATCTCATAACTTTGAGGTGATTTTATGGTCTCTTTGACATTTGATGGCGCATTTTGTTGACGCAACAGATTGAGTGTTTTAGCGGCTATAATGGGCGACATGGGCGCGCCACCATCCAAAGCATCTTCAATGGCGGCTATGATGCGGGTGGGTTTACTGTCCTTGAGCATATAACCATCGGCACCCGCTGTGATGGCTTCAAATATTTTATCTTCATCATCAAAAACGGTGAGCATAATGATTTTGACATCCGCATTTTTGGTGCGAATATGGCGCACAGCGTCTATTCCGTTCATTTCAGGCATATCAATATCCATTAAAATGACTTTTGCCGTCGTTTTTTCAGACAACGTTTTATCAACGGCTTGACGACCGTTGGCGGCTGTCCATACGACTTCTATTTCATCAAAAAGGGTTAAACTTTCTTTTAATTGATGAATCAGATACGGTTTATCGTCTACTATTGCGATTGGAATTTTCATTAATAGAGTTAAATATTTCAGCCAAAAGGTTTATTTGGAGTAAAATACAGGATTAAACACAAATTTGCACTTTTATATTTTGTAAAACTATACGGCTGATTACGTATTTTTTTAAATAAAGATACTGGGATATTGGGATATTGGGATATTGGGATATTAGGATATTGGGATATTGGGATATTGGGATATTGGGATATTGGATATTGGATATTGGATATTATGTTTAAATATTCAATATCTCAATATCTCAATATCCCAATATCCCAATACCCCAATATCACAATATCACAATATCATTTTCAGATGAACAACGGTTCCTTTTCCCGTTTCTGATTCGATTGTCATCGATCCACCGATTTCAGCAGCCCTAAATTGCATATTTTTTAAGCCATAATGTCCCTCCAAATGCTCCGATACTGAGGGGGTGTCCCCTTTTCTACTCGGGATTGGAAAAGTAAATCCTACGCCATTGTCTCGGATAATAATCTCTAAAGTGCTATTTATGCAAATAATATTAATGTCAATGTGGGTCGCTTGTGCGTGTTTGAGCGCATTTTGACAGGCTTCTTGCACTATTCTGAACATATTAAGTGCTTGACCGGGGCTGAGTGTCATATCATTTTCACAATGCGCATGCACGTCGCAAGCGATGGAATCGTCCATGTTGGATTGCAAGTAACTCCTGATTTTAGCCGCAAAAAGTTCAGTAGGGATGGATTCTTCTTTGACCGCCCAGATGGTTTCACGTAAAATATTCATCACGCCGCGGGCATTTTCACCCACATTTTCGAGTTTTTCAATGGTATTATTGATGCTTTGTTCCGATTTGTCACGCTCCAAGCGGTACTCTAAATTATCTATTTGACCAATGAGATGGGCTAAACGTGCGCCTACATTATCGTGCAATTCGCGCCCGATGCGTTCTCTTTCATCTTGAATTTGTTGTTTGGATTGCAGCTCAAGTATTTTCTGTTTTTTCTGATTTTCTTTAATAATTTGAAAACGCTTGAAAAGAGCCGTGAAAAGAAAAATGACTTCAAATATTTGAGAAGCAATAAAAGGGATTTCGGAACGCCCAAAAAAGTTAGAATATACATTATTGTTGTGTAAAATCAGACTAATACCTGTCACGACAGTTGGCAAAAACGCAACTAAAAAGTAGAGCGCGGCGAGTTTAAACTCCTTTCTCACCATGATGGGCATGATGATAACTGTCAATAAAGATAAAATAAATGTGATATTGGCTGCTCTAATCAATATTCTGCCCGAGTTTATGTCCATATAAAATAGCCCAATAATGGCAAATATCCCTAACAAAGCACTTAAAAATTGTATCCACCTCGTTAATTTAGGTGGGGCATTATTTTTTTCAAAAAGGAGAGCTTTTTCAAATTGCAGAAAAAAAATCACGGAGCCTACTGTCCATATTCCCCTTGATATATAAGCCAAATAGGGCACGTTGGGCCAAAACCACATCGATGAAAAACCTTTAAAACCCGCTGACATTTGTAAACAGCAAAGGATATAAAGTGCAAAATATATGTATATTTTTTCTTTCCAAAAAAGCCATAAAGCAATCGAAACAATACAAGAGAGTATTAAAAAAGTGAAATAACCGATATAGTTTATGGATTCTTGAAGGTTGGCA
>JANMYC010001280.1:0-5765 GCA_031381715.1 Saprospiraceae bacterium | reverse complement strand
AGATAGTCGCTTAAGCTCCATTTAGCCACTGATTTTACATATATTGACTTATTTACACTGGTTTTTAAAAAATCAATTATATATCAGTTTAAAATCAGTCGGTTTCTGTGTAATCAGTGGCTAAACGGAGCATCAGCGACTGTGTAGCTAAGCTATTAAAAAAATAATCCATCCACCCCACCCAACCATTTCATAGGGCTTTACTGTCTATCTAAAAAAACAATATCGCGCGATAGATTAGATTTCATTTAATAAACTTTATGTCATGAAAAAAATTTATTTCTTCTTACTCATCATTTTAGGTTTGGCTTTCAACGGTTGTTTGAAAGATAAATGCGAAAGTGAAAATACTTTCACGCAATGGACACCCGTCTATAAATCCGATGAAGAATTCAGGGAGGCCCCTCAGTATCAGACGGCTCGGGCACTCAAAAACCCGGGTAAAATCTACTTTTACGGCAATTATATCCTCATTAATGAAATAAAAGAGGGTGTGCACGTCATTGATAACTCTAATGTTCTGTCACCTCGCAATTTAGGTTTCATTAAAATAGTTGGAAATATTGATATTGCCATAAAAGATGACGTGCTTTATGCCGATAGCCACGCCGATTTATTAGCCATAAGCATTGCCGATATTCAACAACCTCGATTGGTAAAACGCACGCAAGATGTTTTCCCAAATCTCTTTTGGCGTGACCCAACAAGAGGTTGGGTTGTGGATTATAAACAAGAAAAAGTCACTCAAAAGATTGATTGTAATGACCCACGCATCAATGGCGGCGGCTGGTTTACTGCAGAAGACAGAATTCTTTCAACAAGTAGCTTTTTTCCTCAAACCGCTACTAAAAGTGCAGGAGCCAGCCCAGCGGGTGTAGGTGGCTCAATGGCTCGTTTTACGCTTTATTCCGATTATCTCTACACGATTAGCCAAGCTCAGGTGAAGGTTTTTAACGTTAAAAAAGTAGATAATCCAGTGTTGAGTAATACTGTGAATGTAGCTTGGAATATAGAAACACTGTTCCCATACACCGATAAACTGTTTATTGGCTCTACCACCGGTATGTTTATTTTTGATTTAGTGAACCCCACAAACCCGACTTTATTGTCTAATTTCACGCATGGACGCGCTTGCGACCCCGTTTTTGCGGAAGGAAATAGAGCCTATGTGACTTTAAGAAATGGTACACCGTGCAATAATGGGCAAAATCAATTGCTCATCGTGGATATTTCGAACCTACGTTCGCCTCAGTTATTGAAATCATATCCTATGAAAAATCCTAGAGGATTGAGCATTTTGGATAATACATTGTACCTCTGTGACGACGGTTTTAAAATATTTGACGTGACGGAATGGTCGAGTGTAGATAAAAATCAAAAATCACATACCACTAATTTCGATACATTCGATGTCATTGCATTCCGCAATAACGATAAGCAAAAAGTGGCGATGGTGATTGGTAAAGATGGTTTTTATCAATTTGATGTCACCAACCCCGAAAAGCCTAAAGAATTGAGTAAAATTCCTGTGGTTAGTCAGTAAAAAATTGACATTTTCTGTCGGGTTTTAAATTGTATAAAATACGGAGCGAAGCGTAGATTTTAAACAATTTAAAGAGCCGACTTAAAAAGAAAATGTCAATTATTTTAGCCAATTAATTCAATGTTCCTTCGATATGTTAGCATCGGGAATATTTTTATTCCCACCCGATGCTTTTTTACTAAAATCTATCCCGTTTTAAATTAAAAAATCATGGATAAAATAATACGTCGCACAGCTTTCTACATACTTTTTTTATTGTCATTCAGCGCCGTCCACCTCACTGCACAAACGGATAAACTTTACATGCACAACAACTCCCAGTTCGTCGGAAAGCTTATTTCCTACCAACCGGGAGATTCCGTAAAATTTCAGCTATCAAGTGGGTTGATAGTCGTTTTTCCTGAAAATACGGTGAAAAGAATAGTGATGGGCGAGCTGAAAGTTGAAAAAGCGTATGCCTTTCGTGAAAGAGGATTTTACAATGCCACGTATCTGGGAATGAGTTTTGGCAAATCTCAAATTCCATGGAGCAACGATAGTCAATTGAAAATAGGGGCTTCCGTTGAAAACAACACGGGTTATCAATTCAATCGGTGGCTTGGAGCGGGCTTGAGCGTGGGGTACGATAATTATTACCTCACCAATATCGACGCTAATGTCCTTTCCATAGCGGCTGAACTGAGGGGGTATCTGAGCAAACAAAATAACTCTATTTATTATCGGGTGGCAACTGGTGCAGGTTTTCCATTGGTGGATACCAAAGATGGGCTTAATTTATCAGGGCATAAAGGGGGTTTTATGTGTCACCCCGCCTTGGGTGTCCGCTTTGGCGCTTCCGCTAAAATGAACTTTTTCATGGATTTTGGGGCTAAATTCCAACGCGTTCATTTCAACCAAATCAACCCTTGGAACGAAAACCGCTATACAATTACCTATCAACGCTGGATAATGAGGGGGGGCTTTATGTTTTAAAGAAATAATCGACTAAATAGTTTTGTTCTTAAATCTGCCAGTTTTTCATTTTCTTCAATACACAAAACTCCATTCTTATATAAAACCAAATCATTAAATGAGTTTGAGCCAGCATAAATTACTTTTATTACTCGGATAAACTGTTGTTTATCAGTTGAATAAATAGAGATTAAATACTCAAATGTTTTAATCCATTCAACTTCTCCAGACTGCCTTAACAGATTTAATATTTCTTTACAATACTCTTTACCACCCATAAACGCTTAATTTTTTTCATAAACTATTTAAAACATCCATAAAACCCTCTATTTTCAATAAGTTAATTTTAGGGAAATTTGTCTGTTCCAAAACCTTAAAATGTCTATCGTTTGTAACTAAATAATGAGCATTTGCTGCAAAAGCGCAGTCAACGAATTTGTTATCATCGGGATCAATATAAATCAATCGAGTCTGAAAAGAAGGCGTGTAGAGTCGAACATTAGGGTTTATAGCCATCACATCGAGAGTCAATTGGGCTACTTAAGGACTAAAGATAGTACTCAGTTTTTCTTCATATTCTAATAAAATCTCTGTTGAGACGCACAATTCGTAGGAGAAATTATCTAATTTATCTAAGATAATTCGATAAGGAGAGAATGGAGACACTGAACTCAATATAATATTGGTATCAAGTACAATTTTTAACATGAATTTTACTCGTTTTTACCCAACCATGAATTAATGTCAGATTCGTTATAGCCTTTTTCAAGCCATACTTTACCCGCTTCTTCACGCATTTTTTGCATTAAAAATCGAGACATAACTTTTTTTAATTCCAATAATGTTTCATCAGAGACACCCACTGAGTACAGTTTGAGTAATTCAACTTGCACATTTGATAATATTGGCGAAGGAATTTCTTGTACCATTTTAAATATTTTAAACAAAGTTAAGTGTTTTTGGATTTCAAACAAACCCTAAAAAAAATTTAATTGAAAATGCCCCGAGCACTCAGAGGCACTTTCAATTTTCAATTCCTTAAAACTCGACTACGGTCACACCATCACCGCCTTCAAAATGTTCTGGATGAAAATGCTTTTTCACTTCTTTATACTCTTTTAGCTTCTTTTTCACGACTTTTCTTAAAATGCCATCACCTTTCCCATGAACAACACGCAATGAGGTGGCACTTGAAAGAACGGCATTGTCCATAAAATCCTGTAAAGCTTTTTCAGCATCGAACATGGTCATACCCCTTAAGTCAACTTTAGGGTCGAAAGTGGAAGATTTTGTTACATTGTCCATCACTATTGAGGGGGTCGAGCGAATGTCCAGCGGCGTACCAACGGCCACGAGGTCTTTTAATTTCACTTTTACCCGCATTTCACCCATTTGGACGATAGCGTCTTTTTTATTGATTTCTTGAACTTTACCAGTCGCACTACCCGCTCTCATTTTAACAAAAACCCCTACTTCTATCTCTTTTTCAATGGGCGAAGGGCTGTAATAAACATCTTCTGTCAATTGAGTGACTTCCGTAGAAAGGCGGCTTTGATTTTGACGAATTTCGTGTTGCAAAACCCGCGCTTTTTCTACTTTTTCAACTCTGCCCCCACTCGTATCCTGTTTGAGTTCTTTTATGAGCTTTTGAAGTTCTTGATTGCCTTGAGCATTTTTTTGTAATTCAAACTCCTTAGCATCCAATTTGAGCTTTTTACGGCGAAACTCCACATCTTTTACTTGCTCATCAAATTGCTTGATGAGCTTATCTAAAAGTCCTTGTTTATTGGCTAATTCCTTGAGTTTTTCATCGTATTCCTGCTTTTCACGCTGCAAATCAATCAATAATTCGTCAACCGCTTGTTCGTTTTCACCAATGCGCTTTTTAGCATATTTTAAAACTTCCTTATCCAAACCCACATTTTGCGCAATTTCAAAAGCGTAGGACGAACCCGGGCGACCCACCGTAAACTGGTAAGTCGGTTTCAAATTATCTTTATCAAAATTCATGCATCCATTGATAATGCCTTCCGTTCGATAAGCAAACATTTTGAGATTACCATAATGCGTCGTCACCACCCCAAAAACTTTCTTTTCATTCAACCCCCTCAGTATCGCCTCAGCAATTGCCCCACCCATTTTAGGGTCAGTGCCGCTACCAAATTCATCAATCAAAATCAAAGTATGTTTATTCGCATTTGATAAAAACATCTTCATATTTTCCAGATGCGAGCTATATGTCGAAAGGTCATCTTCAAGGCTTTGAGAATCGCCGATATGCGCAAAAAAGTGTTCAAAAATGCCCATTTCACTCAGTTCATGCATCGGTACAAGCAAACCTGACTGCAACATCAACTGCAATAAACCAATGGATTTCATTAAAATGGACTTCCCACCCGCATTGGGTCCACTCACCAAAAGGATTTGATTGCCGTTAAAAAGCTCCAAATTAAACGGAACGGTCTCCCTTCCAAGTGCTTTATTTTTTAAATACAATAATGGATGCCGCCCTTTTTTAATGCCCATGTGGGGTGCATTAATGATTTGAGGCATGACAGCTTTCATTTTTAAAGCCAATCGAGCCTTCACTAAAACAGTATCAAAATGAACAATAATATGTTGATATTCAATCAGTTGTACTGTAAACGGGCGCAATGCTTCCGACACCGCCCGCAGAATGCGATAGATTTCCTGTTTTTCATCTTGTTGAAAATCAAAAACATCGTTATTGACTTCAATTGCGCCTTCTGGTTCGATGAAAGCGGTGCGCCCCGTGGTACTTTCATCGTGAATAATACCCCTAATTTTACGCTTGTGTTCAACGGGAACGGAGAGCACTCGGCGACCATTTCGCAGCGTTTCAGCATTATCCGTCAACCAGCCTTTTTGACGGTATTCGCCAATGATGCGGCGATAAACACCATCCAATTCCCGCTGTTTCGATTGAATGGCTTTGCGGATCCGAACCAATTCGGGAGATGCATCCGAGCGAATATTGCCCTCTTCATCAATGACTCGCGTTATCTCTTTACTTAGGTTTTCATCAAAAGGCGTTTCTTTGATAATGGCGTACAAATTGGGATAAATATCCTTTCTGACACCCGCAAAAAACTTGTATAAATCCCTGAAGATCAATAAGATACGACTGACTCTTTGTAGGCTTTCAATAGATAAAACATAACCCTCAATCTGTAAATATTTCAAATCCTCCTCAATATCGTAGTAAGCATTGAACGGAAATTTATCACTTTTTTCCATGCAGAGTTTCAAC
>JANMYC010001250.1:0-2160 GCA_031381715.1 Saprospiraceae bacterium | reverse complement strand
CATTTGTTTAACCAAATCGGTTGTCAGAGACTTAGGCCTTTCGAGAGGGAAGCCTAAAGCTCTGGACCAACACAATGCAGCTAATACGCCTAATGCTCTTGAAACACCAAATAAAACAGTGTAGAAGCCATATTCTTTCATACCAAAATGAACCAATAATGCACCTGAGTGCGCATCAACATTGGGCCAAGGATTTTTGATTTTGCCGAGGCTTTGAAGAATTGGAGGAACGGTATCAAATATCTGCCATACAATTTTCACTATGTCATCATTGCTACAATATTGCTCCGCGAAGCTTTTTTGAGCCATGAAGCGTGGGTCAGGCTGACGCAATACTGCATGACCATATCCTGGGACAACTCTGCCTTCTGAAAGCGTTTTTTTAACGTAATCTGCTATTTGTTCATTGGTCGGCTTAGTAGTACCCAACGAATCAACCATATCAAATATCCATTTTATAACTTCTTGATTGGCTAATCCATGAAGTGGACCCGCAAGTGCATTCATAGCTGCCGCAAAAGACAAATAAGGGTCACTCAAAGTAGAAGCCACAAGATGCGTAGTATGAGCTGATGCATTACCGCCTTCGTGGTCGGCGTGAATAGTCATATACAAGCGCATCAAGTTTTTGAAATCAGTGTCGGTATATCCCAACATGTGTGCGAAGTTAGCTGCCCAATCTAAACGGTCATTGGGTTCAATTCGTTCTCCATCCTTGAATTTGAGGCGATAAATATAAGCCGCCAAAGGCGTCAGATTGGCTATCAAATTCATAGAATCCTCATAAGCAGCATCCCAATATTCTGATTTAGGCATTCCTTCTTCATATCGCTTAGCAAAGATACTTTCTGTTTGTAGAGCCATGATACCTATTGTGAACATGGTCATTGCATGAGTATCTTTAGGAAGGGAATTTAAAGTCGAATATACGTATTCTGGAACATTACGGCGCTTTTCCCATTCATTGGTCAACCAAAGTGCTTCTTCTTCAGTTGGAATTTCGTCAGTCAACATAAGCCAAAAAAGACCTTCTGGAAGGGGTTCTTTACCACGGCCATGCGGTAATTTTTCGCGTAATTCAGGAATAGTATAGCCTCTGAAACGTATGCCCTCTTGCGCGTCAAGCAATGATGTTTCCCAAATCATACTTTTAATATCACGCATTCCACCGTAAGCTTGGCTAAGGGTAACTTGGTCAATTACTTTGTCACCATGTTCTTTGAGCATGGTTTTGACCTCTGCGGATAGTGCAGAAGATTTTTCTTTGAATTTTGCCTTTAATGGATCCATAGTTTGAACTTATACTGAGGGGGTGTTAACCCGTAAATTGAATTTCAAAATTTAACAAAAAAATAAAAATATGGTTTTAAAAGTATTACTTTTAAAATTTATCTACTCTAAAATATGACGGAATTATGTGCGAAGCTCCCTTAATTGGGTAGTTGGACTATTATAAATGCCTACTTAAAAGCCCAAAAGTATAAAATATATAGAAAACTATATTTGTTTTAAATCAAAAAATAAGGCGATTAAAGTAAAAAACTTTAACCGCCTTACTTTTTGATTATTAAAACTCTGTTTCAGCTAATTTTTTATCAATATCTGATTGAGAGTATCCTTGTTTTTTCATGCCGGAGACTATGCCCTCGTATTCTGCCGTTTTGGCAATTTGTTGTTTTTTGAAAATCTCCATTTGGCGCTCGTCAAGGATTGACATCAACGAGTTATTGGTAGTTTCAAAAGCGGAAAGCCTTTTTACGACATATTTTTTAAAGTCCTGCGCTTTTAAAGCTTCTATTTTAGCCAAAGCAGTGAATTTTGCTTCTTGTATTTTTTTAACTTCCAATGCTTGCTCTCCAGTCAAGTCATAGATTTTTACCAATTCTATTGTTGCTTTTTGGGCGGCATTCATCGGCTTGTTGGCTGATTCTGCCAAATTTTGACTAAATGCGGATAATGACACGTAAGTCATTAAAAACACCAAAACAATTTTTTTCATCGTTTTTATTTTAGTAGTGAGTTTTTTAACAAAATAAACGCTGCAAATTACAATTTAATTACAAAATTTTTATTCATAAATGAGAATATTATTTTCCTTTTTTTTAAAAAATAACATAATCAAGATTGTACACGAGTTAATAAAACATTGATAATCAGTAT